>CAQBGY010000471.1 GCA_948759685.1 uncultured Eubacterium sp. | reverse complement strand
ATGTGATTTCAACCTATAATTTTTGTTGCCTATACCCAAAGTTCAGAAAGAACCCATCAGGAGAGTGTGAGGCTCCTTGTAGTTATAATGAAAGCGGTTTTAGATCATAAATTTTGTTGACTTGTATATAATAACGACATATAATATAAGTACAATAATCAGTACGGTTTTAAGTACGGAAAGAGGTGCGTTATGATTGCAACGAAACAGATGGATGTAAGAGCAAATATAAAAAAATATTTTGATATGGCGTTTGATGGGGAACCAGTGATTGTTTCCCGTAAAGAGAATAGAAATGTTGTTATAATATCTGAAGCAGAATATAACGAATTAGCAAAAGCTAAAAAGAATGCTGAATATTTAGCGAAATTAGATAGAGCAGACGAACAGATTAAAAATGGACAGGTAGTAACAAAAACTATGGATGAACTTCTGGCAATGGAGGAATAGTCTATGAAAATCACTTTTGCAGAAGAAGGATGGAGTGAATATCTCTATTGGCAGACTCAGGATAAGAAAATAGTAAAGAAAATAAACCAGTTGTTACAAAGCATAGAACGTGATGGAGTATTACAGGGAATAGGTAAGCCAGAGCCATTAAAATACGGAAAGTCTGGTTCATTCAGTAGGCGAATAGATGAAGCAAATCGTCTGGTTTATGAGGTTTCTGATGACCAAATTATTGTGAAATCTTGTAAGGGACATTATAATGATTGATATAGGGGTTGAGGTAATCAATCCCTATCGTTAAATTGGAGGAATGTAGAATGCTAGTATTAAAAGGAAATGTAGGAAAATCGGTAGTATTACAATCGCTTATAGAGTCTTATCCAGATTCATATGCAATTGTGTATGACAAGGAACCTATTGGTACTATACCAACTTATTATGTATCATCAAAGGAATTTAACTTAGAAGATTTGTGCAAGAGTATAAAAAGAGAAATCGAAAACGAATGTAAATCAAGATCAATGATTATTGTCTATACAAACCTTCCTGAGAGTGAAATCGGTTGTATTAAATCCTTAGTGGAAAAATTTGAATCGGATCACTTCTGTAGGTGGGGTGTTGTAATGTGTAAGGAATAAATATAAGGAAAGTTGGTGATTCATCTATGAATAAACTACCTAAAATTGGTGATTTATTATATGCTGAAAGTGGTTATTTAATTGTAAGGCATTTGAAAGTCATAGCAATTGATAAAAAAGAAAATATCAGTGATAGTATTGTAACAGTAATTGGAAAATATGGAAGAAGATATAGTGAACCTTTATGGATGTTTGCTGGAATTGAGTAAATGAAATGCTGTATTCATTTTTGAGAAGGGAAGACATTATATATGGGATATATGAGTGGTTTTGATATTAAATTTGAAAATAATCTGATAAAAGATTACGCTAAAGAAACATATGAAGAATTTTTATCTCATGCAGATAGAAGGAAATTAGAACCAGAATATGTTGTAAATAAGTTTTTGAGTGAGTTACAAAGTTTAGCAAGAAAAGATGGGTTTATAAAAAGTAGATGAAAGGCTGGATTTATGAGTATAGAAATGGATGAAGTAAAATATTGGAAACCACGTTTTGAAAGATGGTTAAAGTCAGATAAATGGGAAAGCATCGCAAACGAACTGTATGATACTGATATAGAGATTATTGCAAAGATTATGAACGCTGAAAAAGATGAAGATTGCAATTGGTTAGTTTGGAAAAATTGTGATTATGTTCTAGAGCATATACGGAAGATTGCTAAGAAGTTGAAATTCTAGTTTGATAGGTTCTGATCAGGAAGGTGAGTAATATGGATAATAAAGAATTCTTGGATTTTTTATTGAGAAGATTCAAAATAGAAAGAGAAAAAATTGACAGATCGGGTGTGTATGCATACACGCAGCGTCTGCTTGCCTATAACTCAAATAAGATTGAGGGGAGTACACTCACTGAGGAACAGACAGCTTCCTTGTTTGATAATGGAACTTTGCCAAAATCTGATGATTATTATAGAGCAAAAGACGTTGAGGAAATGAATGGTCATTTCCTAATGTTTAATAAAATGTTAGACACTTTGGACGAGCCATTATCACAGGAATTGATAAAGAAATTTCATTTTGAATTAAAGTCTGGAGTATTTGAGGATCGTGCTAACGGATATGCAATCGGTGATTATAAGCAGCGTCCTAATATGATTGGAATGTATCAAACTGTAAGACCAGAAGATGTTGCTCAAGAAATTTATTTACTAATGGACTGGTATGATGGTCAGGCGATAAATATTTCTGTATTAGCTGAGTTTCATGCAAGATACGAGAGTATTCATCCTTTCCAAGATGGGAACGGCAGGACGGGAAGATTGATTCTCTTTAGGGAGTGCTTGAAGAATGGTGTTGTGCCGGCTGTGATTGAAGATTCAAATAGAAATGAGTATCTGGAGGCATTAAAAGAATATAGAGAAGAAAAAAGTCTGGATAAATTAATTACACTTTTTGAAAAAGAGCAGCAGTTTTATTTTGGGAAGTGCAAATATTTTATGTGAGAGGAAATCTATATGGCAAAGAAAAATTATTATTGTATTAAAGCGAGTAAAGGAAATGCATGTGATACTATTTCTTTTGAGAAAGAAGAAGATGGTATGATTTGTATTTACATGGAAGGTGAAGAATTAAGGTTTACTGTAAAAGAAGCAAAAGAAATTGCGGATAAACTGAGAAAATGTGCCAACGAATAAAAATGAATGTTCAGTTTTAAGGGATGGTGTGGTATATGAGAATGGATAAAATTGCTGATGCTATAGAAGATGCAATTGAAAAAAGATGTTTTTTACCAGCTTTAGCATTGTCTTTGGTTATACCTGATATATGTGCTGAATACGATTATCCTGAAATTTATAACAAAAAAGCTGAATATAATAGTCGTAAAGGACAGGGGGCTGCTTATTCCAAGTGGTATGACGTAAATATTGGTAATTATGATATTGATCCTCTAACGGGAATAGGATTACTTGATGGTAGGAGTTGTTGGAAATTAAGATGTGAGTTTTTACATAGTGGAAGCATTGATCTTGATGATTTTATGAGTGTAGATGATAAACATATTACATTTAAATTAACTTCATCTCAAGACTCTGATTTAAAAGGGACGATAGGTGGGTGTTCAGGAGTTAAGTATAGTGAAGACAAAACGAAGAGGGATATTGAATTAGATATAGTTAATTTGTGTGGAAAAATATTAGCTGTTTTAAGAGATTCTTATTTGACTGATGATAATTTCATTAAAGCAACGGAGAATAAAGCTTTAAATTATATAGAATATTAATCGAATGAAAGTGAAATTTTAATGAGGTTTTTATGAAATTAAAAAAACAAGCAAGGGTTTTAGGATGTAAAGAAACATATTTTAAGATAGAATATAACTGCAGAATTATGATTTGTTTATTAGAAGATTGTTTATTGAAAGAGGACTTAGACAAGCCGTGGTATTTTGTTGTAAGTCATATTTCGCAGATACTTTCTTATAATTCAAATTATGATCGAATTATGTTTGAATCAAAGGAGGAATGCTTACTTGTAGCAGAGAATAAATTAAATGAATTTATTGCATCAGGTTTTTCCATAAAACATGACAATGTTCACACTGCAATATATAAATGAAAAAATGTTAAAATAACTATTTGATTGGGAGGATATAATTTGAAAAACGTAAGCGTCAAATCGCTCGCCCTCAGTTAAAATGAAGCGTCGCTTAGTTGCG
>CAQBGY010000470.1 GCA_948759685.1 uncultured Eubacterium sp. | reverse complement strand
TAAGGGAACAAATGCAAATGTGGATGTTGCTGTTGTAGCTGTGAAATTAAAGGATATTCCACAAAATACATTAAAAAATATTAAAAAGGCTACATTAGGTGATTCTGACCAATTGAAAGTTGGAGAAGGCGTAATTGCCATTGGTAATGCCTTAGGATATGGTCAGTCAGTAACAACCGGAGTTATCAGTGCAAAGGACAGAGAAGCTACAATAGAAAATAAAACAATGAAACTTTTGCAGACAGATGCAGCAATCAATGGTGGTAATAGTGGTGGAGCATTATTAAATGCCAAGGGTGAGGTTATTGGAATAAACGTAGCAAAATATTCATCTAACGGTTCAACAAGTGCCAGTGTGGAAGGAATGGGCTTTGCTATTCCTATTACATCAGTAAAAAATATTATTAGTAATCTTGAGACAAGACAGACAAGAGAGAAGTTAGATGCAGACAAGCAGGGGTATCTTGGAATTACAAGCAAATATGATGTGACAGCAGACATTTCAGAGGCATATTCTATGCCGACCGGAATCTATATTTATGAGACAACAAAGGGTGGTCCGGCAGATAAGGCTGGTATTCAGTCAGGAGATATCATCAGAGAGTTTGACGGACAGCAGGTAGATTCTATGGATGCATTACAGAATATTGTTCAATATTATAAACCGGGTGAAAAAATTAAAGTCAAAATAGCTTATGCTTCCGGAAGAGAATATAAAGAAAAGGATGTTACGGTTACTCTAGCGGATAAGAGTACAATAGAAAATTTACAAAAGTCTGATACTCATGTAAATCAATAGAAATGATAAATGTATATCAAATAAGCAATGCACAATGACATCTCTTCGAGATATCATTGTCGTGCTAAACGCACTATATAATAAAAGAAATACAGATATAAAATCAAATAAATTCGATTTTATATCTGTACTTCTTTTATTATGCATTGCTTATTAGATGTCGAATGTTATATTTTGTGTGTTTTATTTTGGGGCAAGATGTGATAAACTACGTTAAGATGTCAATTTAGCCTTGACACATATGATTATAAATTGGGAAATATATCAAGTAGTATATTTTGATTAAGAGGTACAGTATGAGTGATAAAGAATTTGAGAATGAAGACTTCGTAGAAGAAACAGAGGAAATAAACTTTACAGAGAGTGAACAAAAAGATAGTGATGATATAGACAGAAATGACATGCAAGATTATAGTGATGAGAGCAATGAAGATGAATATGAAAAAATTTGCTATGTCTGTAGAAGACCGGAAAGTAAAGTAGGTACGATGATAGATATGCCGGGTGGGATATGTGTGTGTGCTGACTGTCTTCAGAAAAGTTTTAACAGCTTCCAGAATATTGGTATGAATGTAAATATCAGTGAGGAAGAATTAAAGAGTCTGTTAAATATGCCGGGTATACATATGATGTCTCCGGAGGATTTTAGAAAAGATATTCCAAATAAACAGAAGTTAAAGAAAAAGAAAAATGAGGAAAAGAAAGAAGAGCCGGTAATTGATATAAAAAAAATTCCGGCACCACATTTGATTAAGGAAAAATTAGATGATTATGTTATCGGGCAGGATTATGCAAAAAAAGTAATGTCTGTTGCTGTATATAATCATTATAAGAGAGTTGCAACCAATACAATGGATGAAATTGAAATTGAAAAGTCGAATATGTTAATGATTGGACCAACTGGTTGTGGAAAAACTTATATGGTAAAAACACTGGCAAAACTTTTGGATGTACCTTTGGCAATAACAGATGCTACATCTTTAACAGAAGCAGGATATATTGGTGATGATATTGAAAGCGTTTTATCTAAACTACTGGCTGCGGCGGATAATGATGTAGAGCGGGCAGAGACAGGTATTGTATTTATTGATGAGATAGATAAAATTGCAAAAAAGGATTCCAGCAGAAGCAGAGATGTTAGTGGCGAATCTGTTCAGCAGGGATTGCTGAAATTGTTAGAAGGCAGTGAGGTTGAAGTTCCGGTAGGTGCTACAAGCAAAAATGCAATGGTTCCGCTTGCTACAGTAAATACAAAAAATATATTGTTTATTTGTGGCGGGGCATTTCCGGACTTGGAAGATATTATTAAAGAGAGATTAAATAAGCAGGCTGCAATTGGATTTTTAGGAGATTTGACTGATAAATATGATAAAGACAAAAATGTTATGAGTAAAGTTACAGGTGAGGATTTAAGAAAGTTTGGAATGATTCCGGAATTTCTTGGAAGACTGCCGATAGTGTTTACGTTGGAAGGCTTGGGCGAAGAAATGTTAGTAAGAATATTGACGAAGCCAAAGAATGCAATTATTAAACAGTATCAGAAACTGTTGGAATTGGATGAAGTGAAACTTGACTTTACAGAGGAGGCATTGAGGACCATTGCTAAAAGAGCCATGGACAAAAAAACAGGGGCCAGAGCACTTCGTTCCATTATTGAGGAGTTTATGCTTGATATTATGTTTGAAATTCCTAAAGATGAACATATAGGAACAGTAACAATTACAGAAGAATATATACAGGGGACAGGTGGTCCGTTAATTGGAATGCGTGGACAGGAGATGATAGAGGGATAGTAATATCCCTCTTTTTTTTATATGGTAGGCCATAGTAGCGAGAACAAACGAAGTGGAATCGAACTGAAGGCTGAACTCTTACCTATTTTTTTCATCATTTTCTATATGAAACATAGATTAATTACAAGGGGGTAAGAATATGCCGGATTGTAGAGAGATTATAATGTCAGAAGAATATGGGGATTTTATTGCGGAATATGGAGCAGGAAGAGAGTTGGCATTGGAACAGTATGAAGGGTTATGTGTTCAGATTGTAAGTGACAGATATCTTTGTATTTATGAAAAACTAGAAAATTTACCTAACTTAGGAGTAGCAGTAAATACTTATAATGCTATTCCTAAGTTATATGGATTGATGGATTCTACTGCGGTAGCAGCTACCGGTTCTGTGAGATTACAGAACCAGACAGGCTTTGAACTAAAAGGAAAAGGTGTAATTATAGGTTTTATAGATACAGGAATAGATTATACAAATAATATATTTAACAATGCTACAGGACAGACAAGAATTATCAATATCTGGGATCAGACGGATAATGCAGGAACTCCCCCAGAGGGCTTTAGTTATGGGAGTGAGTATACAATGGATGATATTAACAGGGCTTTGCAAAGTGAGAATCCTCTGGATATCGTACCACAGACAGATGAGATTGGACATGGGACATTTATGGCAGGAGTTGCCTGTGGAAAAAATGAAGAGCAGCAGGACTTCGTTGGAAGTGCGCCGGAAAGTTTCATCGCTATGGTAAAATTAAAACAGGCAAAACAGTATTTAAAAGATTATTTTTTAATAGACAACAATGAGCCGGCCTATCAGGAAAATGATATTATGCTGGCTGCAAGTTACTTAAGGCAACTACGTGTAAGATATAATATGCCTATTGTGATTGTATTGGGGCTGGGCAGCGGCAGTGGAGACAGATCCGGTGGTCTGCCATTGGCACAATATGTAGATGAACTGGCACAGTATATTGGGCAGAGTGTAGTTGTTTGTTCTGGAAATGAGGGCAATGAAAGACTTCATTATAGTGGAAAGGTAACAGAGACAGATGTGGATGAAGTGGAAATTAGAGTAGGAGAAAATGAAAGCGGATTTGTGCTGGAATTGTGGGGAAATACGCCGGATTTATTTTCTGTTTCTTTTATATCACCATT
>CAQBGY010000469.1 GCA_948759685.1 uncultured Eubacterium sp. | reverse complement strand
TTCCTACACGACGCTCTTCCGATCTATTCAAATAATCCTTTCGGCTGGAATATTATCCAGTCTAGTATAAACATGAAAGGAACAACATAATGTGCAAGTATACTTTCTAAAGGCAGCCCTAATGATGTTATCGTATCATAGGATAAAATAATTTTATTTTCTGAAAAATGATAAACTAAAAATGTACAGACAATCGAAGATAATGCCATTCCTTTAAAATATGTTAATAGCCTAGAACGGGTATCTTTTCCTAGAAAATGTTTGATTAATAAAATAATCATAAAAATCAGACAAAAAATATTGCTCCATAAAGTAAAGAAACTAAACTCATGGGCATTTATATTTCTGTCGTTTAAGTCCAAATGAATAAAAATTCCTGTGGCACAAATTATTATAAATGTAATTCGATAAATTAATTCAAATCTCTGCTTCATATCAAAACTCCCACTTTTATTATTTCCAAAGAAGTAAAATAAATAGTTGTTAAAAATTTCTTATTTATTTAAATAAAATACAAATAAAAAACACAAGTTTTTGTGATAAATCTTGAAGAAGAGCCCAATATATTGTATACTATATTAGTTAGAGTGGGCGCATTTTGCTCTGACAAATATTATTAATTTACATCAGTGGAAATGAGAAGATATGCTTTTAGAAGAGAATCAATTAGACATAGATACATATTTGAAGTTACGTAAGACTGTTAACTGGAAAACACTTACGAGAGAGCAGGCAGAGAAAGCTATACAGGGAAGTCTGTTTACCGTTGTTGCTTTTGATGATGGACAACCTGTAGGGATGGGCAGAATTGTAGGTGATGGTGCAGTCATCTGCTATATTCAGGACTTGATTGTCATTCCGGATTACCAGAGAAGCGGTGTGGGACAACAGATTATGGAATATCTGATTGACTACGTAAAGAAATTGAAACTGCCGGATACAGAGATTATGCTTGACCTGATGTGTGCAGTCGGACGGGAAGAGTTTTACAAGAAGTATGGGTTTATAGCCAGACCAACAGAAAAACTGGGGCCTGGAATGATTATGTATATTGAATAGAGGTTGCAGATGAATATTTATTTAATACGGCATGGCAGACAAAACAGCAGGCTTTGTAATGTAGATGTGGAACTTTCAAAAGAGGGAAGAGAGCAGGCAGAACTGGCAGGAGAGAGATTGAGAAATTATGAAATCGAAGCAGTTTATTCCAGTCAATTACTGCGTGCGAAAGAGACAGCAGATATTATCAATCAATATCTGGATAAGCCAAGAGTGATAGATGAAAGATGGCAGGAGGCAGACTTTGGAGGAATGACAGGACTGTCCGATGAGGAAATGAAGCAAAAGTATGGTGATTTTCTGGCAAAGAGAGCGACTATGACAGAGGATATCCCTTATCCTGATGGTGGGGAAAACTGCCAGATGGTATTTCATCGTGCATTTGCTGCGTTAAAAGATTTGACAAAGCAGCCTTATGAAAATGTGTGTGTGGTAACCCATGGTGGAGTTCTCAGGGCATTGCTCACAGGACTGGTGGGTGCAGATTATGCGAAGTGGCTTACTTTTGGAAGACAGATTGAAAACTGCAGTATTACCCATATCATGTATGATGAAAAAATGGAAACATTTCATATCGAGAGATTGAATGACTTTGCACATTTTGAAGGAAAAGATTATTTGATGAGAAAACATTTCGGGAATGGTTTCTTTCAAGTGAAAAAAGGTTAAATAAAATAAGAGTATATTTGAGAAAAGATACAAAATGTAAACAAGTTATAATTATAATAGGTTATATCAAGTGAGGTTAGAAATGGCAAATAATTATGATGGAAATAGTATTTCCGTACTAGAAGGACTGGAACCGGTCAGGAAACGCCCGGGAATGTATATTGGAAGTGTGGGGACAAAAGGACTCAATCATCTCATATACGAAATTGTGGATAATTCTGTAGATGAACATCTGGCAGGACAGTGTTCAGAAATTACAGTAACATTGGAGAAAGATGGTTCAGCAACGATTAAAGATAACGGAAGAGGTATTCCGGTAGACATCAATGAGCAGACCGGACGACCGGCGGTTGAGGTTGTATTTACGACTTTGCATGCCGGAGGAAAATTTGGAGACGGAAATTATAAAATCTCTGGTGGACTGCATGGTGTTGGTTCCTCTGTAGTAAATGCATTATCATTGTGGCTGGAAGTCAATGTAAAGCGTGATGGAAAAGTATATAATCAGAGATATGAACAGGGAAAAATCTGTTATGACTTAAAAGAAACAGGTACATGCAGAAAGAATGATACAGGTACGACAGTAAACTTTTTCCCGGATGGAGAGATATTTGAAAAAATATATTTCAAGGCAGAGTCCATTAAGAGCAGACTTCATGAGACGGCTTATCTGAACCCGGAGCTGTCAATTATATTTGAAAATAAGCGTGTCGGAGAAGAAGAGACGGTTACATTTCATGAACCGGATGGTATCAAAGCTTTTATTGCTGACATGAATAAGGATAAAGAAAAGGTAACAGACATTGTTTATTTTAAGAATGACATTGATGGTATCGAAATAGAGGTGGCATTCCAGTATATCAATGAGTTTACGGAGAATATTTCAGGTTTCTGTAATAACATTTATACGCAGGAAGGCGGTACGCATATTACAGGATTTAAGTCGATATTGACACAGACCATAAATCAGTATGCAAGAGAGCTTGGTACTTTAAAGGAAAAAGATGCGAACTTTACCGGAGCAGATGTAAGAAACGGTCTGGTGGCAGTGGTAGCCTGTAAACATCCGGACCCACGATTTGAAGGGCAGACGAAGACAAAGCTGGACAACCCTGATGCAGAGAAAGTGACAAAGAACATTGCAGGGGAGCAGTTGACACTGTACTTTGATAAAAACTTAGAAACACTTAAGAATGTTATCAGTTGTGCAGAAAAGTCGGCAAAGATTCGAAAGTCTGAAGAAAAAGCGAAGACAAATATGCTTTCAAAGAGTAAGTTCTCGATTGACAGTAACGGAAAACTTGCAAACTGTGAAAGCAGAAAGGCAGAGGATTGTGAAATCTTTATTGTGGAGGGAGATTCTGCGGGAGGTTCTGCAAAGACTGCCAGAGATAGAAAGACACAGGCAATCATGCCGATACGAGGAAAGATATTAAATGTGGAAAAGGCTTCTATGGATAAGGTATTAGCCAATGCAGAGATAAAAACAATGATTAATGCATTTGGCTGTGGATTTTCCGAAGGATACGGAAATGATTTTGATATTGAGAAGTTAAAATTCCACAAAATTATTATTATGACGGATGCGGATGTGGACGGTTCCCATATTGACACACTGCTTCTTACATTCTTTTACAGATTTATGCCGGAATTAATTACACATGGTCATGTATATATTGCAACACCACCGCTCTATAAGGTCGTACCGAAACGGGGTGAAGGAGAGTATTTATATGATGATAAGGCATTAGAGAAGTATAGAAAGACACACAATGGTTTCACATTGCAGCGTTATAAAGGACTTGGAGAAATGGATCCGGAACAGTTATGGGAGACGACATTGGATCCGAAGAGAAGAATATTAAAACAGGTGGAAATAGAAGATGCAAGACTGGCGTCCGATGTGACGAGCATGCTGATGGGCAGTGAAGTAGGACCAAGACGTGAATTTATTTATAAACATGCAAAAGATGCAGATTTAGATATCTAGGGAGGTAAAAATGGCAGAGCAGATTATTAAAA
>CAQBGY010000468.1 GCA_948759685.1 uncultured Eubacterium sp. | reverse complement strand
AGCAATTATAAAAAAGAGTATTGCTTACTTTTGATTTTATTTTTCTTGTGATAAACCCATTTATCAAAAGGTTTTGATAATTGGATGCACCAACGCTACACAAGCAATCCCGAAATGGTGATGCAGAACAGAGTTTTGTCAGTACATTTCTAACCATCTAAAAAAACAACGATTATGAGTACACGGATGACCATCAACGGAGTAAGCACCTGCACGAAAGCAGGGACAGAGAAATACGAGAAGTTCCAAACAGGTATCGGCAGACGCAAGCGGACACTTGTGCAATACGACTACCGCCACACGGACGGGGAATTGTTCTCTTGTGTGAAACCCACGTTGGACGAGTGCCGAGCCACACGGGACAAGTGGCTGACGGCAAAGGAAGGGAAGGAGGGCAAGCGATGAACGAATCAGGCTACCAAACGCTGATAGTCAAGTTCAGCAAGCCCATCACGAAATTGGACGGCATCTTTGACGATGCCGAAGCGTGGGGAGTTGAAACCCTTAAAGGATGGGTAGAGGACTATGAGAGCAGTCGGTTTACCGCCATTGACAGCCATACGGCAGTCATAACGAGCGAGTACAATATGGAGTGTGTGAAAACATGGTTGGAAAGGAACACCCCCATAGCCGAGAAAACAGAATTTTGAACATTCGGGCGGTGCGGACACCGCCCGAACATAGCAACCAAAGAAGAATGAATATGATAGCAAAGACGATTTTGGAGCAGATAGGTGGCAGACGCTTTGCCGCCATGACGGGAAGCAAGGACTTCATAGACATGGGCAACGGCTTACGCATGAGCCTTGCGAGGAACAAGACGAGTGCCAACCGCCTTGACATCATCTATGACGGAGGGGTAGACCTCTACAATATGCGTTTCTACCGCAAGACGTTCAGCAAAAAGACCTTTGAGCGCAGGACGAAGAACATAGAAACGCACGAAGGGATATATTGCGATATGCTGGAGGAAATGTTCACGATGGTGACGGGGCTTTACACCCGTTTTTGAGAGGTGGGCGGCGAAAGCCGCCTACTTTCTTTCAGTGAGCATGATGGCGGACAAAGAAAGTAGCAAAGAAACCTTTGTTCCAATCTTCGATAAAATTCTTATTTGAATATGTAAAATTAGCCAGAAAAGGCTAATTTTGCATTGTTATTTTTTTTGTATATCAATATGAATATAGAAGATTTACAACTAATTGTAGAAACAATATATCAGCACAATCCATCTGCATATAAACGAGGAGGAGATGTTGAGTTGTTGAATTCTCATATAAAAGCGATGCAACATCTGAAAGAGGTCAATAAAATACATTATAAAGAATATAATTTGACTGATTTAGAAGCATTAAGTATCGTCATCCTTGAAGGCTTTGGTAGTTCTCGGTTCATACAAGAACCTCTGTATAATAGGCGTAAATTGAATGCCTTAACAGAAGTTTTAATCCAAAACTTAGATAGTGCATTAAGAAAAGCTCCTAAAAATACTCACCCTGTGTTATATGCCAATGATGGTTTTATGCGTGGTAATAATAGGATTGGAGATATTTTTACCGTAAATGGCTTTTTTACGACATCAATAGATGATTTTGATAATGCTCATTCTATAAAATGGATAATTGAGCCTTTACCGGAAGGTCAAACAAAAGCTCATGAAATATATAAAATATATAATCATGGAGAGGATTGTCCGTATCCTGAATATCAAGTGGAATTTGAAAGAGGAACAATATTTGAGATAACTGACATAAAGAAAGGCAAAGAATATAATGTAGTTCATATAAAAGAACTGCCATCTCAAACTATCTGATAGCAGCAATATATTAGAAAATCCGATGAAGTTGCGGCTTCATCGGATTTTCTTTTGTCAGGTACTTATTATTCATGGTACATACAACAGTGCAAACTCCGCCTTTCTCCGTTTGAGCAGCATGGCGTGCCGTTTCCCCTTGTAGTTGCAGAAAGCGATATACTCCCGATAGATGTTCCTGTCGCCCGCCTCCAACTTTCGGATCAGCGTGCTTTTGGGAATCTTTCCGCTACCCAAAAGTCGATATGGACCGACATTGTAGGCGAGCGTGGCAAGCAGAAGTGAATCCTTCCCGAACTGCCGGAACATCGCACAGAATTTCCGTAGGTCTTTCCGCAGAAGCGCGTCCGCCTGCCGCTTCGTCATGGTGCGTGCCGAATATCTTTCACCCGGTAACAACTTATGCCCATATCCCACATATGGGTGATGTTTCTCCGAGTGCCACCCCTCAAAGTATTTGGTACAGCGCATAGCCCTCTCAAATGGTGGCAGCTGGTAGATAGCCGCCTGCCTGTCCGTCCCTTCATGGTGGCTGTCCTGTGCGGACACGGAACAGACCACCAGAAGCGAACAGAGGATAGTCATGAATACACGCATCATCGTGTAAGGGGCTTGAAGTTTCCGATGGGGACAACTGTGATAACCCCGTCATCCTTCACGTTACGGTTGTTGAAATCAAATTCCAGCTCGTAGGAATTGCTGAAATTATCCTCCACCACTACAATGAAGTTGTGCGCCTCGTCACCCTCCGCCGTGTAGTACAGCCGGAACTTCTCGTTTTCGAGCAGATAGCGGTCGTTGGGCAGAAACGTGATGCCGTTGTCCATTTTCAACGTGCCTTCTCCCTCGAACTGGAAATATCGGATGGTATAGAGGGTGTTGGCGTAATCGCCCGTTTTTTTCAACTCACAGCGGATTTCAACTGTCTGCCCCTTCGTCACCTTGTTCGGCACGGGCATGGTTTCCACCGTGAAGGGATAGGATTGCTGTATGTCCATGTCGTCGTCACACGACACGAGCGTGAGCGACACGGCAGCGAATAGGCAGAGTGCCAACGTCTTGAAGATTGATATTCTCTTGTTTTTGTTGTTCAGTATGTTCATTGTCATTTGATTTTTAAGTTATTGTTCTTTTTTGGTTGTCAGTTGCAGATACTCATTCAAGTCCTTGCAACCGTCATAGAGAGCGGAACGGTCATAGACACGTTCTCCATAATGTCCTTTCAGCGTTTTCAACGTGCGCCGTCCGGCTGCGTCATGGTCGAGATAACAGTCTATGCACCCGTAGCCGTCCAGATACCTCATTGCCTTTTCCACGTTGGCAACAGAGTTCAATACGAGGCAGTCTCCCTTTTCCAATCCGAGCGTGGCAGCAGAAAGAAAGTCCATGAAGCCTTCAAAAACGCTGCACACGTCAGCCGGAGAGCCTTCCGCCTTGACCAGCGACACATCTTTCGGAGGCACGCATCCTTTGAAGAAACGGCTGCGGATTTCATATCCGCCTGCCACGTTCGGAAAACCGACTGCAAAATATCGTTTGCCACGCACTCCGTAATTCAGTCGGCAGCAGTAACGTGATGCGACAGCGTAAGGAATGCCCCGTTCCGCCAGATAGTCCGTCAGTGGAGAACGAAACAGCGGGACGGCTTCCACTCCCTCAAAGGCAGGTTCTGACGGTTTAGGCAGTAAAGTCGGTTTGCTCACTTCGGGAACAGGCATAGGTATATTGGCGGTTCCCGCTATGAATTTCACTTGTTCCATGAAGTCACCGCTTCGGGCAAACTCTCCGGCAAGCGTAAAGATGTCGCCACCTTTGCCCAGACCGAAGTCGTACCAGAGCTGTTTCGCCACGTTCACACGGAAAGAGGGCGTGCGCTCGCCCCTATATGGGGCGATATACCACAGCTCGTTACCGCTCCTTCTGACAGGCTCATGCCCCAGCCGTGCGAG
>CAQBGY010000467.1 GCA_948759685.1 uncultured Eubacterium sp. | reverse complement strand
CTTGAGGCGGAGAAATACTTTAAGGAACATGGGAACCTGGCTGTTCCAGCGGACTATGTAACAGCGGGGGGATGCAGGCTTGGCAGATGGATAAGGAGGCAGCGGGAAGTGTATCAGAAGCTTGTGGAACCAGGAAAGTATGTGATGGTTTTGGAGGATAGTAGGAGAACTTACGAAGGCAGACAACAACGTGTCCATTTAGAACGAATGCAAAGGCTCATGCAGATTGGTATGGTCTTGGAAAATGCCGACCCTTGGGAGCAAAAGTTTGAACTTGCGAGGCGGTACTATGAGGATCATGGAAACCTGCGCATGGCAGCAGATTATGTTGTGGAAGGTGTTTGGCTTGAACGTTGGCTACGTGAGCAGAAGATGAGGATGGAAGAGGAGGCTGATTCTGGGGAGAACAATATAGCATCTGATGGGAAATCTCGCAGTCCACTGACAAAAGGGCAAAGGGACAAACTCCTCTCCATTGGGATAAGGCCGGGTGTGTCGCAGGCAGAGCTTTCTTGGCGGGAGCAGTATAGTGAGGCGGAAGAATTCTACTACAGATATGGGAATCTTGACATCCCGAAGCGCTATAGAGCCGAGAATGGGAAGAATCTTGGGGTCTGGCTACAGCATCAACGTACAAACCGCAGAAACGGGCGGTTGGCGGGGTGGCAAGTGTGCCTTCTTGATGGGATTGGGATGGTTTGGGAATCTCCAGATGCCTGGGAGGTTGGTTTTACACATGCAGAGGAATATGTACAGCAGACAGGGAATCTGGAAGTGCCAAATGCGTATGTCTGCGCGGATGGTTACCGCTTAGGAAAGTGGATTTCGAACCAACGGTGTGCATATGGTGGGGTTACGAAAAAAGGGTTGGGGGAGGAACGGGTATACAGGTTGGAGGAAATTGGGATGGTTTGGAATGTTGGGCAGGGAAGACGCATGGGAGTTTGCAGGACAGGAAAGAGAAAATAAAGCGGATTTGAGTATTAGTTGAGCCAGAAAAAATGGCAAAACTCCAAAAAGGTTTCCATGAGGAATTGTCGCTTTGCCGCATTCAGATTGGAATCGATCATGTAAGTAGTAATCCATGAGGTTTGTTTATGAGAGTCGTTGTATAGGTGTTGCGATGTACAAATCGGATGGAATGGCGAAGCATGCCCTTTTTTTGAGGTGAGGAACCCTAGAACAAAAAACTGTAGTTGATCTTTATTTTGTAGGGATTGAGGCGTTTTAAAAGCAAATATGGCTTTCTTGCCTAACGATGCGCTGAAGAAAAAAATATAGGGACAAGTAATTCGGACAAATTGCGATTGTGTATTTTGTTCTTAACCAAATGATGAGCGCCAGTAACACGCAAATCATCCTATATAACTGAACAGGTAGATGTATGGTTGTGAAGATAAAGAAAAACTGCGACCAAAAAAGGGTCGGAAAAATAGTGAAGAGGGAAAAGCGATGGACTTTAGAAATGACCCAAGATTCAGAGGTATAGAACCGTTTGAGAAAAAGGTGTGGTTATCATCTCCAACTATGCATGGTGATGAGCAACGGTGGGTCGATGAAGCTATTCAGACGAACTGGGTGTCAACTGTGGGCGAGAATATTGATGTTGTAGAGCAGCAGGTTGCTGAGAAGATAGGGAGACGGTATGCCGTGGCTCTCTCTGCTGGTACGGCCGCTTTACATCTTGCTATCAAACTCTGTGGTGAGAAGTTGTATGGTCAAGCACCAGTTGGTCACGGATCATTGGAGGGACATCGAGTATTCGTATCAGATATGACTTTCGATGCTACAGTGAACCCGATTTGTTATGAGGGTGGTATACCGGTCTTTATCGATGCAGAACGTTATACCTGGAATATGGATCCGGTGGCGTTATCACGCGCTTTTAAAATGTATCCGGATGTCAGGCTTATTGTTGTTGCGCATCTGTACGGTACACCAGGAAAGATTGATGAGATCAGAGCTATTGCTGATGAGCACAACGCTTTAATTGTTGAGGACGCTGCTGAGTCTTTTGGAGCCACATACAAGGGCGTACAAACCGGCATGTTCGGGACGGAAAGTATCTTATCCGGAAATGGGAATAAAATCGTGACCGGCAGTAGTGGCGGATTTCTTTTAACAGATTCTTTAGAGGACGCGAACAAGACCAGAAAATGGTCCACGCAAAGTCGCGAGGATGCCGCCTGGTATCAGCATGAAGAGTTGGGCTATAATTATAGGATGTCCAACATTATTGCAGGAATATTAAGAGGCCAGCTCCCGTATTTAGAGGAGCATATACGATCCAAACGTCGTATTTATGAGAGATATAGAGAGGGGCTTGCCGAGCTTCCAGTTTCCATGAATCCAATAGACTTCTCGCGATCTCAGCCTAATTATTGGTTGTCATGCCTTCTTATAAATTCGGATGTCATGGCTCCACAGGTGCGGGGTGAGCAGGATGTCCTATATAAGTCGGAAAGTGGCAAGTCTTCACCTTCTGAAATTCTTGAAGCATTGAGTATGTTCAATGCTGAAGGCAGACCGATTTGGAAGCCGATGCACATGCAGCCGATTTACAGGATGAATCCGTTTATAACTAGAGAAGGCAATGGTAGAGGTCGGTCGAATGCATATATAAGTGAAAATCATGGATCTGATGTTGGCGCAGATATATTCTGTCGTGGGTTGTGTTTACCAAGTGATAACAAGATGACTGTGGAGCAACAGGATAGAATTATCGATATTATACATAGGTGTTTTTGTTAATACCTTCTCAGTAATGGTTGGGGAATAACTTAGCGTTGGAATGATAGTTAGATGACTACCGTTTGCACACTTGTGGTTAACAGAATATCACTGAATAGATGGAGTAGTAGATGAAACTTGAAAGAAAACGCAGTTTTTATGAAAAAAATATAAAACGTATCCTGGATATTATCTGTAGCTTCCTTACTATTGTGATTTTTTCTTGGATCTATTTGTTTATAGCGGTTGTGGTCAGGGTGAAAATGGGAGCACCGGTGCTTTTTAAGCAAGTGAGACCAGGGCTGATTAAGAACGGAAATGAACAGCTATTTTACATGTACAAGTTTAGGACTATGACAAATGAAAGAGATGCAGATGGCAATCTTCTACCGGACGAAGCTAGATTACCAGCGTTTGGACGTATGCTCCGAACTACCAGTTTGGATGAGCTACCTGAAGTATTTAACATACTGCGTGGGGATATGAGTATCATTGGACCACGTCCACAACTGGTTCGTGATATGGTTTTTATGGACGAGAACATCCGAATGCGTCATACAGCAAAGCCAGGACTGAGCGGACTTGCACAGGTCAATGGAAGAAATGCCATTACATGGGAACAGAAGTTTGAGTGGGATCTAAAGTACATAGAGAATGTGAGTTTCCGGAATGATGTGAAGATACTGTGGATGACTGTTAGAAAGGTATTTGGCAAGAAGGAGAGTAGTGAAGAAATCGATGTTACTGATGATTATGGAGATGCAATGCTCAAGGCGCAGAAGGTTAGTAGAGAGGAGTATGATGCATTCCAGATAATTGCGATGGATATGATTAAAGAGCACGAGGAGGGAAGAAATATATGAAAATATGGCTTATTAACCATTATGCGGTTCCACCACAGTACTATCCATTAGCACGTCCATCCTTATTTGCTAAAAACCTTATTAAAATGGGTCATAATGTGACTATCATAGCGGCGAGTACAGTGCATAATTCAGAAAGTGAGAATTTGATAAAAGATCGGAAGAGCACACGTCT
>CAQBGY010000466.1 GCA_948759685.1 uncultured Eubacterium sp. | reverse complement strand
CGGCATCTGTTAGTCTCCCCAGCTCTGCTGGGGGATTTATAACTGTTTCATTAAGCTTCACGGATTAAGGATTTTATATAATAAACAAAATAATTATGAAAAGTAGACTGGAAAGATCGATACTTATGAAAAGGATAACTTTGATTGTTAAGAAATTATAAGTTGAAAAAATTTTACACCACTTTACAACTTTTGAAAAAAGTAACGCACAAGGCACATTTCGTAGTATTATAAGTTTGCAAACAAATCCTTACGAAAGAGAGTGACCTTGTACGTTAAACTTATTATACGATGAAAACAACATAATTGGTAGACTTTATAAATATTTTTCTGTTTATTTTGTTGCTGTTTAGTTACTGTTCACGTGCCCTGAATTTATTGTAAAAAATGCTGAAAATAAAAAAATTATTTTAGCCCGAAAGGAGTCCCTTGTGGATAACCAGCCTTTCGGGGCTGATTATTGTTTCCAGATTGCCGTTCATGTCTGGCTTTTTTGCTTTGATTCTGGATAAAACCTTCCATTTTTTTGGACTTTTCCCTTTCTTTCTACATTTTTTTCCGTTAAAAGCATACTTATCCCCCGTCAAATTGCCTATAGCCTCTAAAACGGACATTCGCTTTTTTCTGCCTCGTCTGCTATACTTTTTATTGAAAGTGAGGCCGCCATGAATCAGGAAGAGAAAAAACAAATGGAGCTTTTGGAACAGGATGTTGATCTCCTGCAGGGGGAGGTGGACGCAAAGGATGCCTTGATCAATGAGCAGAAAAAGATGATCCAGGCGCAGGAACAGCATATCAGTAAACTGTCCGGTCTGCTGAATCAGATCTTGAAACCCTAAACGGAAAGGAGGACCCCGGATCATGAACCATTCGTTTGAATATATTTCCAATCTGCAGTACTGTCTGAAAGCGGCAGAGAAACAGCTGGAGGCATTCCGATCCGGGGAAAAATATGTCCGCATGACACAGGAGCATCAGAAGTCGGTCCGGGCATATGAACAGCAGATCCGGAAACTGAAAAGGGAACTGGAACGGGCACACAGGGAAATCATCGCCGTCCGCAACATGTGGTTCGAGGTATTTGAAGATCTTGAGGCAGAGTGGAAACGGGAACGGAACCGTTTAGAGCATCAGCTCAAAAAGATGGAAGAGCGCGCTGTCCGGGCAGAAGCACAGAGGGATGCCGCCCGGGAGAAAGTCACGAAACAGCGTCAGCGGATCTACGAACTTGAAACAGAGCTTGAAGAAGAAAAAGGGAAAAACCTAAAACTGACAGCGCAGCTGAATTATGACTATGAGAATTCATCCCTTCCATCCTCAATGGCAGTCGAAAGGAAGAAGATCCCAAACAGCCGTGAAAAGACGGGGCGCAGACCGGGCGGACAGCCGGGCCATGCCGGACACAGCCGCCGAAAGCAGACCGCAACGGAAATCATCCGGATTCAGCCTCCTCAGGAAGTGCTTGAGGATCCGGATTTTAAGAAGACGAAAAAGACGATTATCAGGCAGGCAGTCGGAATCAAAGTCTCTGCTATGGTAAGAGAATACCATGCAGATGTTTACTATAATTCAAAAACCGGTGAGCGTTGTCATGGCGCTTTTCCGGTGGAAGCAGCGCATGACGTGAATTATGACGGAAGCATAAAGGCATTCCTGTACCTGCTGAATACGGACTGCTGTGTATCGATCGATAAATGCAGTAAATTCCTGTCAGACCTGACTGATGGGAAATTGAAGATTTCCAAGGGAATGATCAATGGTCTTGGCAAAGAATTTGCGGAGAAGACGGAAAAAGAGCAGAAAGAACTGTTCCGCAGAATCCTGTCGTCTCCAGTGATGCACACGGATTGTACAAATGCCCGAATTCATGGAGAAAGCGCATATGTTTTTGTATGCTGCACACCAGCTGGAGAGACAATGTATTTCTCGCGGCCAAAGAAGGGACATGAAGGAGTCAAAGGAACCGTGACAGAGGATTACCAAGGAATCCTGGTGCACGACCATGAATCGACTTTCTACAAGTATGGTTCGGACCATCAGGAATGTATGGCCCATGTCCAGAGATATCTGAAAGACAGCATAGCGAATGAACCGGAACGGACATGGAACAAGCAGATGCACTCCCTGATACAGGAAATGATCCATTACCGCAACAGCCTTGAGGCCGGCGGGGAATGTGAAGAGTCCGTTGTATCCAGATATGAAGAAAGATACAGAGAAGTGATAGAGAAAGCAAAGGAGGAGTATGAGTCTGTTCCGGCATCAGACTATTACAGGGATGGATACAACCTGTATCTGCGGATGGATAGACAGATGAGAAACCATCTGCTGTTTCTGCATGATATGAGGGTTCCGGCAAGCAATAACGCAGCGGAACGAAACCTTCGAAACTATAAAAGGAAACAGAAGCAGGCCGTGACATTTAGGAGTGATCAGAACCACGATTATCTCTGCAAAGGCATGAGCATGCTGGTTGTGATGCGACAAAATGAACAGAATCTTTTTGACAGAGTGTCCAGGATATTAGATTGAGAAGAGCCAGTGGTTTTGACTGATTAAAGTTTAAACCACTGGCTCTTTCCAGTCAAGCTAGCACGTGAACAGTAATACCGCAGTATCTTAGAAAACAAAAAAGAATAAAATTAGTTTGTGAAAAATGCACTTTTGTAATATAATATTTGAAAAGGAAGCAGTTAAGTTTTGTGAAATAATTAGAAGTTAGTTAAAGGGTATGGAATAAGCGTAGCATGGGGGTGATATTGCTATGATGTCATTACAGGAGCGGGTAGTCCAGAAAGTGAATGGATTATCTGAGGATAATCTACAGTTTTTACTGGAAATGATAGAGCGTTTTATGTGGACTGATTCTACAGAAGAGAAAACAGGGGATGAAGGAACATTGACACCCAAAATGAAGGCATTTTTAGAACTGGAAGAAATGCTTGTTCCGGTTTCAGAAGAACTGGATTATGATAAGGAACTGGCAGAAGCGAGGCAGGAAAAATATGATTATACTGGTTGATACAAATATCGCACTGGATTTTCTGACAATGCGGCAGCCTTTTTATAATGATGCAAGAAAAGTTATCCGTCTTTGTGCGAGTGAGAAAGTACAGGGATTTATTGCATTTCATAGTCTGCCCAATATTTTCTACATTTTAAGAAAAAGCCATTCAGATGCGGACAGGCGGAAAATGTTGAGAAAACTATGCCTTGTACTGCATGTGACAGGAGCAAGTCATGAAAGAGTTTGTTCTGCGATAGAGCGTGATGATTTTTCAGATTTTGAGGACTGTTTACAGGATGAATGTGCTAAAGAAGTTTCAGCTGATTACATTGTAACAAGAAACATAGGAGATTTCCAAAGTGCAAAAGTAAAGGCGATAACACCACAGGACCTTTTAGAAATGATCGGATCATGAGAGTAAGTAATTGACAGCATTTTGAATCCTAATCAGTTGAAAATACGCTGGTTCTATTAGGTTCCTTTGGTTCTACTCTGGTTCTAAAGGTCTCTGAAATGATATAGAAGAAGGATTATTTTATGAGATTTAGGAGATGAAAAAGGGGATAAAAGAACCAGATAATAGTGAAAAAAACGGGTGTATGAGTTGAGTTCGAGTGATGAAATGGGATTTAAAAGCCTAGTACAGCATTGCTTAAATATTAGTGATTAAATCGCTAATGGTATCCCGGCATATGTCCACTTAAATGGGTGCGCTGTAAGATTGTATTGTTCAATAAAGCGCAGGATGCTTGCTTCCAGTTCTTCTG
>CAQBGY010000465.1 GCA_948759685.1 uncultured Eubacterium sp. | reverse complement strand
ACAGCAGCCGGAGCTGGGTAATCGTTCCGTTGAACGACACCCTTATCCGTCTGATTGGGGAGCCATGCGATGACAACTTTGATGAACGGATATTCAAACTCCCGCATTACAATATCTGCAACCTGTATCTTCGTACATGGGTAAAGGAGGCAGGCATCAGGAAGAAAATCACATGGCATTGCGCCAGGCACAGCTTCGCGGTGAACGTCCTTACCAAAGGAGCCAACATCAAAACGGTGTCGAGCCTCCTCGGACACACCTCTATAAAGATGACGGAGCGATACCTCCATGTCGTTGACAGCCTCAAACAGGATGCAATCAACTCCCTCGGTGAAATCGACTATGCGCCGATGTAAGGAAACAACCATCTTGCCCGAAGCCGATAAATCAGCAATGATTTGTCTGGTTTTTTCTTTTCGCCGCCAATCACAATGAAAGCAAAAAAGGAAAAATCGGAGTGTGAAATCGGCAACGGGGATTACGATTTTGGAGTAAGACCAACCAATATACTGCAAGGGTTTTGAGCTGCAAAATAAGTTTCGTGCAGCTCAAAACATACCTTGCAGAATCCCGACGGATTCCGTTGCGACCTACAGAATCAGAAGGCTTGATAGCACCAAATTACAATGGCTCCATACAAAAAAGACAGCTGTAATCGGGATAGCCAAGAATTTCAATTATCTGTAACATCGGCAACATCCAACTTCTGCAATGAGGTAGAACATGATTTGACGAAAGGCAGTTGATATATCAATACGCGATATATAATGCTTTCGAGATTGTAATTTAGATAATACTCTTTGTTGTAGGTAGTTATACATTGAAGTCTTGATTGCAGAGATGCTGTTAGTACGTATTGACGTATGAACGTACTAACGTATGAACGTATGAACGTATGAACATCTGAACGTATGAACGTATGGACGTACATACGTATGAACATATGACTGAATGAACTTATGAGCAGAAGGATGTCAAGCCTTATGGATGAATGACAGGAAGGATTGCCATTAGAATGTCTTAATGATTTGTCAATCATTGAGATGAGTACCCATCGGTCTTTAAATGAAACAACCGGGAATACCAAACGATGACAAATCTAATGCAAGTATCTGTTCCGCCACATTTCACGTCAACATTTCAGCGTTGGGGAGATAGATTTCTCCATATGGCAAATGTGTATCGAATTCACAATATGATGGCTAAATTTGCTTATAACAAAATGGAGAAAGACGTCTAACGAGAAATATTACAAGCTGCGTTATCAATAACTTGACGGCTCACGGCTTGACGGATTCCTCAATATTCAAAGAATGGAAATGATTTTTTTATTTCAGGCGAAAATTCAAACGACCAACCAAACCGTTTTTTATTGCGCATGTAATATAAAATTGAAGAACAAATAATTCTTTTTAATGAGTTTAGTTCTGGAGCAGATAAATTTATCTTAAATGATTTCTTTTCTTCTGTTTCCCAATCGATATACCTTATGATAATCGTTTTTTCGGCAATTCGAAAATCACAACCTAAAAATCTAACTTTTCCGATGGAAGTTCGTTTAGGAATATTAAAAGAAATCGGATGGGGATAAAATTGGAAACCGAATCCGCCAGGAATAGCCTCGACACTGAAAATAAAGTTGTCAATAGCTCGAAAGAACAACTCAAATTTAGAATGGTTTAGGGTAATGATATCCGAATCATATATATATAAATTGTATCTGTCATTCAAAAATATAGCAATAAATTTCGTCTGCTCATAACGGCTTGGGTATAAATCCTTATGTAGACGTTCAAAGTCGCCTACCCATTTATTACCCATACAGGTAAATTCAAGTGTAAATTTATTAGTTACAAAAGATGGAGAAGAAATCTCCCAGAAGGTATTATTCAGAGAATCTATGTATATTTTTTCAGAAGCCATAATTAAACGAATTAGACATTGAAGCCTTACGGCCGAGACATCAGGCTCGATTCGCGAAATAGTGGGGGTGCCACAACCCCCAAAATAGATTATATTTCGGCATACCGAAGTTTATAAATATTTGAATAGTCAATTTCCATTTTATAAAACTTAATATCCGTATCTGTCAACAACTTCTTTATGACTTGAATATTAGCATCAGGGCAACGGTACCCGAAATAAATGGCTTTAATTAATGTTTTCTCACATAGTTTATATTGGACATGGGACGTTGCATTTTGTGGGCTATATTGTAGTAATCGAACCTCATTCTCATAACTCCAATCTTTATGTTTTGTCAAGAAAGCTTTTGCAGAAGTCAACGACTTGTCATCATGCAAACTCTGAAAATCAATTGGTTCATCGGTAAGGGGATTGTAATAACAAATTCTAAACAAACGCGAAGAAGTAACTTTATTAAACTCGTCCCTACGAAACTCATCACTATTGAATAGGAATTCTATGCAAAACCCTTGATGCTCATTAGCGTAGTGAGACCACATAAGATTATTTTGAATAGCATATTCCCCTTTATCAAGATTATCTTCGCAAAAGCAAGCTATTCTATAATCGTTAAAGGATTCCTTATACGGTTTTAAGTGCTTCTTGTGAATTGAGTTATTACCATAAGCAGGGCTGTTGAGCCACTGGTAAATAAGGGAGTCAAATATATCGTTCATAACCTTAGGTGAAGATAATGTCACTTCCTTATTTAATAGATTTGCAAGGGCATAGGTGGTAAATTTTCTAAATTGATATAACTTTATTGTTTCTGATGGCGTTGTATCTCTAAAAAGATTGGTTTTTAATTGCATTTTGAGACATTGAAAATTCTTATAGAATTGTAATGCACTACTGTAATCATCAAGTTCAGCATAAGTATCTCCCGCTAAACCATATAATTTTGTGAGAGCTTTACGAAAATCTTCCGAAGATTGATCAGTTTTTTTAGCAAAATCGAAAGCGAACTTGATTGCAATTTTTGCAGCATTAAATTCTCCCTTATTATAAAGGTCGTTTATTACAGCGACAGCTGTATAAATATCAGAAATCATATAGCCTTGGCAACCAGATAAATCTAAGCTGCCCGTACCATCTGTATTTAAATATAATGTTGGAATTTTTCCAGTACCTGAATTATCAAAATGGGAATCAGACATAAATCGAATTATTCTGGCTTTATATAATTGAGAATTAGCTTTGTGTGCTTGCGGCCTGATATAGTGTAGCCTGTTGAGGTCTTGGTTACAGCTTTTCGCATTGGCTCAATATCAACAGATTCCCATTCTTTTTCCAAGTCTTCCTTGTAGGTACGTCTTCTATCGGTTCTGTGCCCTCATCGAAGCAATCTAAATTGAAAGATAAAGTACCAATTGAGAAACGACAAAATTTTAATGAATCTGTGTGCTCAGTTATAAGGAAAGATTTAATATTTCCGCACCACTCATCAAATTTTGCTTTGATATTAGGACTCGGAAGATGTTCTTGAACAATGGCTTTTATTGCTTTAATATCAGGTGTGAACCAAAGGCCATCTCGCTTTATAAGGTCAAGAACATCGTAATACTCTAAATCGAGCTTGGGATTATCGTAATTTCGAGAACGAAAATCCGCATCAAAAGTATTCTCGTTAACTGAAATATAATCGGGATAGACGTCCTCCGCATAACCTAGGTATCTTTCGACTTCCTCTATTAAATGATGACGAAGTATTTTTTGTTTAAATTTAAGGTTATCCATAATTGGAATGAGTTTGCGATTAAGGCACTCTCGTCGCACTATTATAAACCGAAGAAAAGATTACGACTACAAGG
>CAQBGY010000464.1 GCA_948759685.1 uncultured Eubacterium sp. | reverse complement strand
CCCCAATGTCACAGGCCCGTTTCTTGCACCATCTCTCCGGGCATTTCATTTTCCGTATAATACCACCTCCTCTCCCCCCAAATACATCTATTGCTATCTCCCCGCACTGATATGGAACAAGGGAACCAAACATGAAGTGTTCCTGCTTGGTTCCCTTTTATCGTTTGTGCATTATTGGTTTTCTTCTTATTGCATAAATCGATAGCCATTCCTGTCGCCATTCATACTGTAATGGTTCAATTGCTCCGTATCTATGTCAAGCAGTCTTGCACTATTGAACTTGCTAAGCCATGCCTGGTAGTTTGAGGCTTCAATCCCCATTGCAAGGTATTTCCGTGCTACACTATAATCCGAACTTGGGATTTCAATTTCCCATGCCTTATCCTTATCGCCATCATAAGGGATATAAGTAATGCCATTCGGTGTCAGGAACGTCATCCCTTCCCCTTCCCGTTTCAGGTTGCCGGATATTTCAAGCAG
Source organism: uncultured Eubacterium sp. (assembly GCA_948759685.1). The sequence goes on along the minus strand of CAQBGY010000464.1, from coordinate 3,296 downwards.
TGCATACAGCCCTGCTGTAGAACGCTGTGAACTGACTGAATACTTGGTAAATTCATCAGCCAGCTTTTCAATAATCTCCAAGTCCTCTTTCGATGTCGCAACAACAGACATCCCCTTTGCCTCATTGCCCTGTATGGATAAATAGCGCAGTCCGGTTCTAGGGTCTTGGTTCACTATCAGTCCGCCTTGCAACGGCACTTCCTTCAGATCAATCCCTCTTTTCCCGGCTATCTCATTCAAAATCCCTTTAAGTTCTCCCGTCATTGGCACATTACAGGAAAACGGCTGATCCATATTGATGACAAATTCCAGTCCGGTCTTTTCATCCTTCTGTATCATCAACTGGTCTTCCCTTATGTACAGCCCTCTTCCTGTTTCCTTATCCATGATCTCATATGCTGGAACCCCGTCCACATAGCTGGCATCCTCAATCTTATACCGTTCCGTTTCGATTGGCAGATTTAGGTTCTGTGATACCGATATATCTTTCCTTGAATACACGCCCATGTCATAAACACTGGCTGCATCCCCTCCTACATAATTGTCGCGCCCAGAAACGGCATTCGTTTTCCTTCCACTTTCGGAAGTATTCGCACCAACTATATCTGCCATCCTGCTTGCAAATCCTACTCCCGAATTATTCTTTTGTCCCCTTCCCGCTTCCTGCCATGCAGGATAGTGTGAAGTTCCAATTCCACTAATGCTCATTATCTTTAATCCTCCACAATTTTAATATTGCGGCCCCTCTGTCGATCAGAGCCGCATCTGCTCCCTTGTAATAAGTCCGAGCAGTTCACTGTCTCCATGCAAATATGCCTGTTAACCTCCCCGGCCAAATTCCATACCGGCCTTCACCTCCTCTCACTGATCTGCCGGAATGCCTGCCCTGTCCGGCGCGACTTTGGCGACCTCGCTTTTCCGCAGGGCGAGGAACTTATTCCCCATATAGACGCCCTGTGCCGCATCCTGTTATCTTCTCCCGGAGGGAATCAGACAGCTTCCATTCCTTCCCGGATGACGCTTTTGGGATGCCCGCATAATGGCTTTTTGCTATTCTTGCTATACCCATGTTCAATCCTCCTGTTCGATTGGAAACCGAAGATGCCTGCCTCTGCCTTGTAGGGCTTGTAGGGCTGTGGCTTAGCGAGAATATTTCCTTTACTACACCGAATAACTCGAATCACGGATAAAGGTAGTAAACAGATGCGCTATGCACTTTTCAATCCTGTCTTTATCACTGTTGCTTTCAAAATTCAATAACTCATCAATATCCACTCCTATATAATTTGCCATTGCTTCCAGTGGTATCTTGAAGTATTGTGCAAGGTTCTCAAGCAATGCCTTGTAATATTTATCATTGTTCGGTTTTTCACAGCAAATCTGTAGCAAAAATGCCATAAGATACTTCTCTTTATCCTTATCTCTTAATCTATAATTTTCATTACTGTATAACTGCCGTAATTCTTCTTCTGGTATTTGTGTTGCTATGCTGATGGAAGCAAAATCAAATCCCCAATCCAAATATTGTTTTATCAATTCCTGCAAAGAATATAACCTCATACTGACTTTCACCTCCTCTCGCTGATCTGCCAAAATGCCCGCCCTGTCCTGTGCGACTTTGGTGACCTCGCTTTTCCGCAGATTGAGGAACTTATTCCCCATATAGACATTCTGTTATCTTCTCCCGGAGGGAATCCGACAGCTTGGATGAGCCTTTCCTGCCTTGTGGATGTCCGCCTGATGGCTTTTTGCTATTCCTGTTATATCCATTTCAATCGCCTCTCTGCTTTGACGGAACGCTGGGGATACCTGCCCCGCCTTGTCAGGCTGTGGATTATCGGGGATATACAGCCGATGGAATTTATTTCTTGTTCATGAAATCCCAATATGCCTGCATACTGTACTGGTAATATGCCGCAGCTTTTTTCTGGCTCAACAGCTTCATGTCACTGATTTGTTTCTGGAACATATCCATGAAATCCATTCTGTCATTTAACCCCATAGCCCCTGTTTCTAGCGGAAGAGAGGTAAATCCGCCTAATTTTTTAACACCCATATGCGCTTCCAAAGCACGCATTTCCACAACAGTCGCTGACTTGGGATTTACTTTGTTGATATGTATGGTTTTTTCAAATTCATCCCCATTCTCATCAACACCTTTTGCAATCACGGTCGGATTATCCTCTGTTGAACCATCCGCATATTTGATATAGAAAGACAGCCCTGTCCCGTTACCGCCAGAGTACAGCATGTCATCCGTTTTCATGTATATAGTAGTCGTATGCGGTTGTGTGCTTGCTACATTGTTCACCTGCGCCGTAAAACTTTTTCCTGCCGTATTCTGCTGTGCCTTTCTCGCTCCCTGCCATGCCGGGTATCCCGTTGCTCCTATTCCATTTACATTCATTTTTCAAATCCTCCATTATTTTTATTATTACGACCCCTCTGTCATTCAGAGCCGCATCCGCTCCCTCGTAATAAGTCCGAGCGGTTCATTACCTATCCCTTTGCCCTTTGTTCCTTTTCCGTTAATCAGAAACCAGCATCATTACTTTTCCTTTTATAACTAAAATCCGCTCCCATCAAAGAAATAAGAATATCTGCCTGCAATCCAATATTGTTTCGTTCATCCAATATCGGAATATCTAATTCCTTTACACCCGAACTGTCAGAGTACAGCACCTTACTTTTCTTTGATTTTGTTTTTTCAACATCATCCCCCCAATCAAACTCCAAATAGTAACCTCCCGTTCCATCTTCATGGATAAATACTCCATTGCCTTTTACCTCGCCTCCCGTCAATTTACTTGTCCACGGTATATCTTCAATTGACTTATACACTTTCTGTCTAAAGGCACCATCCTTTTTCATCCTTAATAAGGTTTTCTTTGAAATAATCACATTTCTCCCACCATGCATATCATATTTCTCCAGCATTGCAGTGTCATACATTTCTGCCTCTGTATCTGTTTTTTCACAACTGTAATCTACAACAACCGTATTTACATTAAACTTTTCGTCCAGAAATTTCTTCATTTCCGCAATATCTGTTTCCTCATTCACCTGCTGTAAAAGTTTTTCAAATTCATCTCCGCATTTGATGCCGTTACTTGATAAATTTACAGCATTATTGATTTGCGGCAAAATTGCTTGAATATCCATATTACCAACCTTTCTACATATGTTATCAAATTTAATCCATTGACCTCTCTGTCATTCAAAGCCGTCCATGCCCCCTTGTGGTAAGTCCGGGCATGATCTTCCTTACTTCAAGATGTCAGAATGCTTTCATCCGC
>CAQBGY010000463.1 GCA_948759685.1 uncultured Eubacterium sp. | reverse complement strand
GGCTGATGCCTCTGCACGTTGAGTAGCACTCAAAAATTATTTAGGACAATATTGGATTTAACCACATATAATCTGTAAAGGAGAAATCTATTATCGATGGAAACAGGTTCTTGAATGCTGGAAGAACCAATAAAGGCATAAAAAGGAAAAATGAGCATCAGTATGCTGTTTTTCTCTGTTTTCAAAGGATCTTTAATGGATTTGTATTATCTTTGCGTTTGGATAGAAGCATAGCTTTTCTGGACATTTTAGACTATAATTGCATGTTTTATGTTTCTTCCGTAATTGTGAGCTTAAAAAATAATCAAAGAAAGAAATAGCATAATGATGCGCACGCATCACTAATTGAGACTTCCAAATCAAGTGGCATTGTATCATCAGACGGAACAGACTATGAGTGTGTATTTATCAAATTTGGTCAACAAAGTAAACGAACGCATTGCCGAAAATTTTTTATTTGGCGAACCTGATTACTATGCAATTTATGATGCATCATTTATTTTGGATCTTTTTAATCATGTAAAATTTGACAACAAGAATCTCCAGCTTGGAATTTATCGTGTTGGCAAAAACGGTCCTGGGTTCTATTGTGCGCCATATGTTCATTTGAATAAATTGATTGGGGATTATTCACCGATGCTTGAAGAAGTGCCTTTCAAAAAGAATTTCCTCCAAAAATTAGGATTTATCAAAACTCCAAAACCTGAATATAGAGTTTCGAACAATTACGATGTTAGTCTATCAATAGATGGTATTATTCAAGAAACTATGATTGGGTCAATTCCAAGTCCTTTACAGCATGCACTTATTGGAGACTGGAATGGGGATGGCATATGGGACACTTTCCTTCTTGACAATCTGCAATATATACTCCCCACCTTTGGTCACGGTGCTTATGTAAAACGAAAACTCATTACATGTCCTGAAGACTTTCATGATTTACCCATTGAAATAAGAGTTAAAGCCCAACATTTATCCCACGGCTTGTTGCCAAAAGTTGAATATAGTAAAAATCTGGCAACTATAACAATATGTTATTTCAATAAATGGGAGGGGCTTGTACAGTGGTGTTTAAATTACTATACTTTCGACGACTCGATAAGTCCACTTTATGCCAATCGAATGATTTTGCCAGAAGATAGATATCATATAATCGTACCATATGATTGCGGAATTCGCTTTTAAGTCTAATCAAATTAATATATAATGAAAAGGATTGGTGTCATAATACATAGGATTAAGAATAGTAAAATCTTCTTACTTCATACCGGATGGGGAAAAGTTAAATATTTTAATCTGGAAAATAACTTAGAGCTTGGAAAATACTTTGAGGGTAATTCTTACTGTGGAGATATTAATTGTAAAAGTGTTGTAGTCTACGAAGAATCTCCCAATTTACATGATTTAGAAGTACAAAATATTGAACCCATTGAAAATTATCTCAATGTGGGGATAATTAGAACAGAATATTATAAAGATATAATATTTGAAACTGAAATTTTAAAATCATTTGACGCATCTGATAAAAACATAGTTGAGCTGCCTTCAAAAATTATTGCATTTACGGATAGATATAGATTATTTGAAAAAAAATATTATAATGACGATAAATATTGCTCCCTTGATATCAACGACAAATCTTCAGCTCTTCTATATTTATTGTTTAGAATAAACAATTATGACAGTCCTTCTTCTAATGATTTCCTTCATGCATATCAAGATGCAAAGCGTAAGGTCGATGGCTATGATCTAGTAAAAATGGTAGAAAATGTCAAGGTATATGTGTATAGAATAGGCGGAACTTTGCGGGGGTCAGATAATTACATGTTTGCTAAGCACTATCTAAAGACTGATTATGGCTATGAAGATGATGCCTTTCTAGACTCTTTCTTGCCAGCAATCTCTTCATGTCTTTATTCTTATAATGAAAGGCATGAAGGATGGATGAATTATCCCCAAAAGCGCGAATACACATATCTAGAAGAAGAAAATTTAGCTAAAGAAAAAACTAATGAAATAAGACCTTTAGCTATAAATGCTTTAAAGACAGAATATAATAAAGATATTCATATTTGTACGCTTATGTTTAATGAGCTATATGGATCAATATATTCAAAGGGAAGGAAATATTATGATTACCTTGGAGAATGGGGTGCAATTTTGGGTATTGCTTCAGCCATATGGGAACCTGCTGATTTTATAAATGACTTTCCTTTCTATAGAATGACTACAGAGAATTTTATTGAGAGAATAGCTAATCATAATAAATTTTTCATTGCCCAATATTCTTAACAATATAAGAATTCCACTTATTACACTATCACTAAGATAATGTATATCGACATGTACTTTCTGACCTTATTGTTTGATTATCCGCCATTTAAATCAAGTCATAAAATTTATTTCACTTTGACTTTGTGAAGGCTTTTGTTATAGGATTATTCAGTTCTGATTGATTAAAAGGCGTTTAATTACTAATGACTTTATCTCCTACCTTTGGTTTTCGGTCTTTGGTATTTGTCCTTGTCGTTCCAAGGCAAATCGGAAGATGAACCTCCTGCGTCGGTACCTACATGAGGTGTCGGGATTCCTCCGGCGGCGGTCTGGAGGGCAACAGCAAGGAGGCTGTGCTGTGATTCATCAACCTGTTCCCACGGCTCAAACAGCTCGTTGACCAACTCATGTAGAGTCATCGCGCCGCTGTCGTACTTTTCAAGAATATTCTGAGACAGATTATAAGAGGTGTTCTTGAACTCGTTGCCATGAAATAGCGTCGTGATTGACAGACTAGGATACATACGGTTAGGAATCCAGCCGCTTACAAGCTCTGCTCCTGATGAAAGGCGGTATCGTTCGGGGTATGCCAAACGGTGAAGTTCCTTTGCCCGATTGTGTTCGGCATTATAACGGGCCTCCCATTCGGCAGCTCGTTTGGTCGCCGCATTGATCCCCTTTTGATAGGAGTTGTGCTCACGAAGCGAATCGGCTTTCAGACTGTCGTAGCGCTTCTGCATATCTGTTAGCTGCTTTTGCAATGCGGCAATCTGACTGTCCTTGTCCGCAACTTCCTTCTCCAGTTTCGGCAGTTCTCCTGTACCAAGCCATGAGAGGATACGGTTCTTGCCGTCCTTAGCTCCCTTTTCGACCTTTTCCTTTACTGCTGCAAGTTTCTCAATCTCGGCGTTCAGTCTTTCAATGTCTGTCTGAAGTTCGAGTGCTTGCTGGCGGTTGTATTGCTGTTGCGTCTGATGTCTGGCACCACTCGCAACGACACCACGTTTCAATCCGAATCCGGCCATTGCCTCTGCGTATGTATCCTGATATTGCCGGAGCTTGCCGCGTGTCATCAGCTCATTGGCACACAGTCGCGGTGCTTGGGTCTTCTCCTTATATTTCTGTTCACCCTCGCGCTTACGGCGTGTGCGTGGTGCCGTTACAATGGGAACAACCGTTGCATGGAGATGGGGAGTTTTTTCGTCCATGTGAAGCACACATGACACAAGGTTATCCTTGCCGAAGGTGTCATGCAGCCATTTGATATTGGCCCGGCACCAGTCATCAAGGCGACCGCCGTTTGCAAGGGCCATCATCTGCTCATGCGTGCCGGTGAGAAGCACACGGATGGCACGGGTCTGGTTCTTGCCGACCTTCCGCTTAAGTCCGGAGGTCTCAATACGGTGTTGAATAGCTTGAGTACGGTTAACAACGCCCTTCGGAAAGTCTATAAGTTCACGGTTGAGGTATGTTCTGCTCTCGTCAGCGTTGTTGGGAATGTGCG
>CAQBGY010000462.1:534-3783 GCA_948759685.1 uncultured Eubacterium sp. | reverse complement strand
TGCTCTTCCGATCTCACAGAATCGGTTTTCGGGAGCTGGGAGAATACGGAATGCTTCAATGAGTTACCTTGGCAAAGAATTGACATAAAGCCGTTCATGGCTATATAAGAAAGGGGAGCGTGAAAATACTTGATATTATTTTCACGCTCCTTGTACTAATGGTAAGTACCGGAGCGGTGTTCTGCTTAGGTAACGTACCAGAATAGGAAGATGCATATAAAGAGCTTGTCCGTAACATGGAAAATTGTTTCGCAGATCCGTATATCTTCCGTCAGGAATTTGATCAGGTAAACTGTGATCTTGTATCGGTTATATCGGAATACAGTGTGCAGCATAATTTTATGTGATGATGCAGTGATAACAGTTATTATGGGTATTTTCTGGCGTTGAAAGCAGAAAGGATATGGGACAATGAAAAAGATCATGAAGTTTATATTAGGTTTTGTGGCTGCCGTCTTTATCATAATTGCTGTGCTTTGGGGGAGGTTCGTCTATGTGTCGGATTACAAAATAACAGAGGTAAGTCAAGGAACTATACCACAAGTAGAATTGTAAAAAACGTATTTTATCACACTCTACTGTTGGTGGGTGTTCATTTTTATGTTGGATTTATATAATTCACTGTAAACAGGAGGACTTGAATTATGAATCAAAATAAAATTGGTGCCTTTATATCCGAACGTCGAAAAGCAAAAGGTTGGACACAAAATCAGCTGGCAGAAAAATTAGGCATAACAGATAAGGCTATTTCAAAATGGGAAAACGGAAGGTCTATGCCGGACTTGTCTTTGTTCATTCCACTATGCGGATTACTAGAAATCACTTTGAATGAATTATTTGCTGGTGAATGTATCCCGGACGAAAACATAAAAGAAAAAGCAGATGAAGTTCTTATGGAAGTTATCACAAATTGGCTGGGAAACGATAAGGGGAAATTGAAAGCAGATGAGGTTACACAGAATAATGTTTTAGAAGTGCAAAATATTTCTAAGATATACGAAACAGAGGGCAATTCCGTGTTAGCTGTAAATGACGTAAGTTTTCAAGTAGCGCAAGGCAGGTTTGTTGGAATTATGGGAGCTTCCGGCTCTGGGAAAACAACATTGCTTAATTTGATAGCTACAATAGATAAGCCGGCAAATGGAATAATACGAATCGGCGGGCAAAACATAGTAGATATAGCAGAAGAAGATACGGCAAATTTTCGGCGTGAACATTTAGGCTTTGTCTTTCAAGAATACAATTTACTTGAAACTTTGACTATCTATGAAAATATTGCACTTGCATTGACGGTTAAAGAAACTCCAAAAGAAAGTATCGGGCAAATTATACAAAATATATCTGAAAAACTGGATATATCCGCTGTATTAGATAAATTCCCATATGAAGTATCGGGCGGGCAGCGGCAACGTTGCGCTTGCGCCCGTGCTATTGCGGTAAAACCGGATATTATTCTTGCAGACGAGCCGACTGGGGCACTGGATTCTCATTCCGCCAAACAGCTATTAAGCGTATTTGTTATGCTTTGTAAGGAGTACAATGCAACAATACTAATGGTTACTCATGATGTTATGGCGGCGAGTTATTGTGACAGGATATTGTTTATGCAAGACGGTGAAATAAAAGCTACATTAAACCGGGAACAAAAAAATAAGCAGACCTTTTTTGCAGACATTTTGAAAAGAATGGAATTGATAGAGGGGGAAAGCCATGATGTATTTGAAATTGTCAATTCGTAATGCCAAACGCTCTTTCACCGATTATCTTTTGTATGTTGTAACCATGACTGTCCTTTTAGCGACTATGGAAATATCTAACTGCATTGCAATTATGGGGGAATTAACTAATTTTCAAACAATTTCTTTACCCTTGCTCATAACAATAATCCAAGCGATTTTAGTAGGATATATAGATGACTTTATCCTAAGACAGAGGGCGAAAGAATTTGCAAATTATTTATTATTAGGAATGAATAAAAAGAAATTAACAAATTTGTTTTTATGTGAAATCTTATTGATTGGATTGTTGTGTTTTCTGATTGGAACAACAATAGGCTTTTTCGTATATGGACTATCCTGTCTTAATGCAATTTTGCATGAAATAAAGCTATACGCCTTTCTTTATGGTAAGAGTATACTATATACATTTTTCTGCTTCTGTCTTGTTGAAATCATAGGTGCTTTTTCCTTGAAAAAAAGATTAGAGAAGCTGCAAATACGAGAGTTGATGTATGAAAAAAATCGAAACCAAGGTATGAAAAAGAAAGAAAACTACAAGAAATGGGGCATTGCTTTCGTTTTCAGTTTTGTATGTATGATTGGCTTTGTGTGTGGAATTGTTTTTCTGCCGGAAGATCACATTGTTTATGTCGTATCTTTTGTAATAATTCCACTATTAGTATCTATCTATACATTTTACAAATGGATTTTTAGCTATCTATATACGTACAGGAAAACAAAATCGGTTAATTTATATCAAAAGAATAGATTATATGTTATGGCAAGTCTAACCTCAAATTTCAAAACGACTGCCATAATAAATGTGGTCTTTTGCGTATGTTTCCTGTTCTCTGTATCATCTTTTTTTGCCGGAATGCTGATGTTACAGCCGGAGATTCAGCTTTTTGATACAGATCTACAACAATGGATGGGAACTGCACAAATATGTATTTGTATTGTTTTTGCGATAATTTATTTTTCGATATTATCGTTGCAGCAAATTATCGAACTGCGACAGGATTCAAAAAATAATCAGATACTGCGTTGGATTGGAAAAAGCGACAGGCAAATAGTAATTCTTGTGAACCGGATTATAGCAATTAGATTAACTTTTCCAATGACGATGGCTTTAATCATATTTTTATTCTGTATACCATTGTTGAATGTAAAAATGAACTCAATATTACCAATAACAATGCACAATATTATTTGGGGATTTGCCGGTGAGTTTTGCTTATGTACACTGTTTATTTATCTCTGCTATTTTTTAGTTGTCAGTACTATGAGCAAACAATATATAAAATCTATTAAATAAAGAATGTTCCTCTAAAAAAGGCAAAATTCTCAGCAGCTGTCCTATAATGGGGCGGCATAAACAAGATTCCTTATATTTTAGGGATTTTTTGAAAGTTGTGGATAACTACGGTTGCCAATCGGCATTTGTATGAATAAAACTGCGGAAACTCAAGAAGTTAATATAGGCATTGTCTGCCAAAGGAATGTGTGCTATACTCCATTCATGGGAAACCAT
>CAQBGY010000462.1:0-524 GCA_948759685.1 uncultured Eubacterium sp. | reverse complement strand
AAAACCATAGAGCCAAAGGCGGCTTTACCCCTCTTATTTTTCGGAGGGTGTTATAAATGCCCTCCAGACGAAAGAAAGGAGGGCGATGCAATGTATGTTACATATCAGGATTTAATTCAGAGTGGAATACTCATTGTCGCCCTTGCGAATTTGATTTATCAGGTTTACAAGGGAAAAAAGAAATAGCCGCCGCTACTGCAATAGCGACGGCTGACCTCGTAAGAGGTATTTAGTTATCGTTTGAGGGGTAGAGCCGCTTCTATGGCTTTCCTTTTTTCTGTCTATAATATAGCATATCTGATAATGGGATTCAAGCATTTTTTATATTTCCTCCCCGGTATCTCTCATCACAAAAGTTCCCTTGAAATCACAGTTTAGAATATCGGCAATTTGATTCAATTCTTTTTCGTTGAAATTGTCATGCTTTAATTTGTTAGATAAATTGCTTTGAGAAGTGCCGAGACTGGATGCTAGTGTACTGACCGTATTACATTTCGCTAAATATCTTGCCTGAATTTCCATCT
>CAQBGY010000461.1 GCA_948759685.1 uncultured Eubacterium sp. | reverse complement strand
TCCTCTGCTCTGACGGCCTGACGGGGATCAAAGAAGCCATCACGGCTGCGTTCCCATCAACGGAGCAGCAGAGGTGCATCGTCCACATGGTGCGGAACACGCTGAAATATGTCGCAAACAGGGACATGAAGGCATTTGCAAAAGACCTGAAGACAATCTACACTGCGCCGGATGAAGAAACCGCTTCCAAGCATCTAAAAACCGTGACAGAAAAATGGGAGGGACAGTACCCGAACGCGATGAATCGCTGGCACGACAACTGGGATGCCGTATCCCCAATCTTCAAGTTTTCCAAAGACGTCAGGACGGCATTCTACACGACAAATGCAATAGAATCGCTCAATTCCTCCTACCGCCGCCTAAACCGCCAGAGGAGCGTGTTTCCGAGTTCGCAGGCATTATTAAAAGCCCTGTATCTGGCAACATTTGAGATCGTGAAAAAATGGACAGTCCCGATCCGGAACTGGGGAAAAATCCGGGGAGAGCTGGCAGTCATGTACCCGGAGAGGATGCCGGAGTAACAAAAAAACGCCGGAATGCCAAGAGTAAATACACGCCCGGATTATCCGGGCGCTCTTGACATGCCGGATTATTTTTGATATGTATTAATCAAGGGCTTAACAACAGGATCTGCTGCCAAGCCCTTTCAATTATCATAGAAGCCCTGAATTTACAGAGAAAATTTCACACTCTCGAAGAAAAATTTGTTTATAGATTATTTATAAAGCATGCGTTTACCGTGATATTTGCGTCAATCCGCTTATTCCGTTGCATTATCATCATTATTATTTTTATTTTCAGTATCCGCAGCACAATCCACATTAAACCCCTTTGCGTCTAAATCTGCCTTTATCAACGCTTTGATGTAACTATTTGCTGATTGTCCCATTTGCTCTAAATATGCCTTTAATACATTCCCTTGATTAGCATCTACAGCACTATATTTCACTGCAAAACTTACTGTTTTTTCTCTGTACTTTTTAACTGCTTTGCGATTTACTTCCAATTGTCTTTGTTTTTTTTCTTGTTCTGTCATAAAATTACCTACCTTTTTAAATTTATTTATTATATGTATTTTTTCTTAAAAAGGTATACATACATAATATCATTTTACTTTTTACACGTCAAATAATCTATTGGCTATTGTGCATAATATATAAATGAGCTTAGCCACTTCAGCATGTGTATTAGTAATAATTAATAAATATGACTAAACTCACTAAAATGTGCTTAAAAATGAGTTTAGCCATGCTATAGTAGTCTTACAAGCAAGGCAAACAACACATAAAACCCATTACACCACACAAGCCAAACTTGCAAGTCCTATCAACCTTGACAATTAAATAGACTTTACATTCCGTCTATGATATACTTATATTGTAGCAACACAAGCCACAATATAGAAAGTAGGTGATTGTATGACAGACAAACAATTGCGATACATTAATAGATTAACGGTTTTTGTCAGAAAACTATTAAAACTTGTACCGCAAGAAAAAAGGGAAGAGCTTGAAAACGAATTTGATAATATTCTCTTAGAAGTAACAGAACCAAACGAAAAAAACAACTAAATATATCATACACACAATAAAGGTGTAAAGTCTATTTAATTCAAGGCTTTACACCTTTTTAATTTTCAAATGTAGAAATAAAGGGTAGTACAACATTGCTTAAATAATAATGAATAAATATTGCTTTTTTATTGTATCCGGTTCATAATAATTCTATCACTAAAGAATGGATGGATTATTATGCGAAGAAAAACAATTGATACGATTCCGGTTTTATCTGATGCCATGAAAAGCATATTATCGGCTTTTTCAAAAAGCCGCTCCCTTCCGTCGGGACTGGTCAAAAGAGCCCGCATTGTCCTGCTTGCATCACAGGGGGAACTCAACCAGAATATCGCACCACAGGTCGGGCTTCATTATAATAATGTTGCCACCTGGCGCAGCCGGTTCCTTGCGGCGCTCCCGGCCTTGCGCAAGATTGAAATGGACGCCCCGGAAAATCTTGGAGATGAGATACGGGCAGTCCTGTCCGATAAAAAACGCCCCGGTGCCCCGTCTGTTTTTACGCCGGACCAGATCATGCGGATCATTGACCTTGCCTGCAGCAGCCCAAATGATTTTGGGTACGAAGTAAGCCAGTGGAGCCTCCCGCTGTTAGTGGCAGAAATTAAAAATCAGGGGATCGCTGAACAGATTTCTGAGAAATCTGTCAGCCGTTTTTTAAAAATGAGGTAGATTTACATCCCCACAAAATCCGTTACTGGCTTCATTCTTCGGAAAAGACGGAATCCCCGGAATCTTTTGCGCGGAAAGTAAACGAAATCTGCGGCCTGTACCAGGGCGCCCAGGAACAAAGCCGGAAGGGTGCATACGTTGTTTCCACGGATGAAATGACCGGGATACAGGCGCTGGAACATAAATATCCTGACAAACTCCCATTACCCGGCCAGTGCGCCAAAATGGAGTTTGAGTATATCCGCCATGGCACGACCAGCCTCATCGGGTTCTTTGATGTCGCGACGGGCCGTATGGAAATGCCGTATTTAAACTCCACACGCACAGAACAGGATTTTGTGGAAGCCGTGAAAGCATTGGCAGGGACAGACCCGCAAGCCTCATGGACATTTATATGCGATGGCCTGAACACCCATAAGTCGGAAGCCCTTGTCCGCTTTGTGGCGGGAGCCTGTGCCCCTGGGATGGAACTGGGCAAAAAAGGGAAAACAGGGATTCTTAAAAGTATGGAAAGCCGGGCGGATTTCCTGCATGACCCTTCCCACCGGATCCGATTTGTCTATACTCCGAAACACAGTTCCTGGATGAACCAGATCGAGATATGGTTTGGCATTATTAACCGGAAACTGCTGAAGAAGAAAAGCTACCTGTCAATAGAAGAACTGGAAGCAAGCATCCTGCGCTTTATTGAACAATACAATCTTACGGCGCACCCATTCAAGTGGACATATGCTGGGATACCATTGGCAATTTAATCACTGATATTTACGCAATGCTGTAGTAGTCACAACAACCAAACAAAACAATCGAACAAGGAGGACAAACACAATATGACAACATTTGTAGAAATTATAGATAGACCAGAAACAATGACTATAGATGGCTACAGCAGTGCAAAGACGCTCAACGGCGTTATGCATGACATAGCAAGATTAATGAAAGACATTTGCCCACGTGAAATTCAAACTTTCATGACAAAGGGTAAGCAGGAGGCAATTGATTTACTTGATTGTACACCTAAAGGCAGTGAAGGCGGATTTTTCATACAAGTTGAAGATGTTTCTTGCGCAAGCCGGATAAATGAAGATACAGACGAGATGGAGTATAAAGACGGTTATAATTACTATTTCTGTACAAGAGTAGTGAAGTAAATCCCCTGAAGAGTCTTTGAAAATTAAGACGAAACTACCCAAACAAGGGTAGTCGGGATAGTAACACAATCCTAAAATCCAACAGGGACAACATTTTATATGATAGTGTCAATAAATCCTTATGAAGTGCTTACACAAGACAATGTGTATTACCTGAAGGGCAAATCCCAAATAGGGCGTGACCCTCTAAACGAAAAGTAGTTGTTGGCCGTGTCTGGCAGTAAAAAGTAGCTTAGAGCACATAACAGCATGATGAGCAGTACATAAGTCACAGCCATACGGCTTGACCACCGGCTCTGCCGGTGAGAGTGTGAAATTTTCTCTGTAAATTCAGAGCTTCTATGATAATTGAAAGGGCTTGGCAGCAGATCCTGTTGTTAAGCCCTTGAT
>CAQBGY010000460.1 GCA_948759685.1 uncultured Eubacterium sp. | reverse complement strand
CAATCCGGTTGTTCGATGGTTCAGAGCATACTCGCAAGATGTCGCCACGTCAATCGGCATGGTATTTCAACTCGCCCGAAAGTGAAAGGGAAGATGTGGCAATCCGGATAGCAGCCACCATGTTTTCAACCGAGATATTTGAGGCCGTATTGATGAAATATCCGGTAAGCGACATCAATTCAAGAATAGCAAGTGTCAACATAATCAAGATGCGCGATGGCGGTAAAGCAATCCGAGTAGTCTCAGCCGATGGGTTTTCAGCCACGTACCCTATGACTGCCGATGAATTGCGTTGCCATGCAAGACTGCAAGGAGAAGATGCAAACGGTTATCTCCGTCAACTCGCAATCCTGCGCATAACTCATGAAGACGCCACCGAACTGACCAACCGCATCAAGGAACTGACCGCAAAATCAACCGGAAGCATGACTCTCCCTCTCTGCCAATCCGACTACACCACGGAACAAGTCAAAGCCTTCAACTCACATCAATGCACGGTCCTCTCTCGCCTCATGCCCCACGACACCTCATCCACCCACTCCTCCAACCGTGAATGGGAAGTCGACAAGCAATCCCGCTACGACCACATCGACAACCAACAATCCGGCACCCAACTCACAATGTAGTGGAACTAATATGCCTAAAAACACATCTCCGCAGCATTGCCATGTGAAATATTTTCACTAAATTTGCAACCAAACAATAGATTCAACTTGAATGGAAACTGATATAAATCGTCTAAAAGTAATTTTGGCTGAAAAAAAACGGACAAATAAATGGTTATGTGAGCAACTAAAAGTTAATCCTTCAACCGTCTCAAAATGGTGTACGAATTCTTCTCAGCCAGATATTGAAACATTTGTTAGGATTGCCAATCTTTTAAATGTTGAATTAACAGACTTAATCAATAGACATTATATATCAAGCATAGCTAAAGGTTGAAAAACCATTATGAGGAATAAACGAGTAGAAAATATAATTGAAGAACTAATGGACCAATATCAAGAGGCTGATCGATATAATCGGCCTTGGATTATTGGTTTCAGCGGTGGCAAAGACTCTACCGTCCTTCTTACATTAGTATGGCTTGCATTACAAAACTTAAAGGATAAAGGTATTGCCCTAACCCGCAAAGTTTATGTTGTATGCAATGACACATTAGTTGAGAATCCGGTTATAGAAGAATATGTAACAACCGTTATTAAATACATTAGTAATGCTGCCCAAGCACAAAAACTTCCAATATCAGTTCACACAACAACCCCTGAACTCGAAGATTCTTTTTGGTGCTGTGTAATAGGGAAAGGGTATCCAGTTCCTAACAATTCCTTCCGCTTTTGTACTGAAAAGATGAAAATTAAGCCGACATCTACCTTCATAACAAATCAGGTTGCATCTGATGGCGAGGCAATTGTCCTAATAGGGACCAGACGCTCTGAGAGTCAACAACGTGCAAAATCCGTTAACAAGCATGAAATTATAGGATATAGACTATCCAAACACCCACTCAACCCTAACACATTCACATACGCGCCAATCAAAGAGTTAATGTTGGAGGAGGTATGGTGGATTATCAACACGATTCCATCTCCATGGGGATTTGATAATCAAATCCTTTTCAAAATTTATATGGATGCATCAGCAGACGATTATGAATGCCCGACTGTTATAACTGATGATAAACACAAAACTTGTGGTCAAAGTCGTTTTGGCTGTTGGATCTGTACGGTAGTGAAAGAAGATAAATCCATGTCGTCCCTGATTAAGACGGGAGTTACATGGATGCAGCCCCTATTAGATTTCCGCAACCGCCTTGTTGAAAATAGGAATATCTCACAATATCGATGCTCTACTCGACGTAATGGGCAGAGTGCTGTGGATGAAACGGGGCATAATATGGGTAACTACACTATGGAATATCGGATGCAATTACTGAAAGAACTCCTTGAAATTCAGCGTGACACCCAAGATTACCGTTCAAGTATTAATCTGATTTCGATACAAGAGCTAATTGCAATTCAAGTCTTATGGTATCGAGATGGAAATTTTGAAAAAACTGTAAACGATATATATAATGAAGTTTATGGTTACGGTATACCGAACGATCAAATAGGCCTTCAAGAACGCATTCTTTTTGAGAAAGTATGCCCTCCTGAACACTATCGTCTTATCCATCAACTTTTGGCTCTTCAAAAAAATAAAGTTCTGCTTATGCGAAAGTATGGATTACAAACAGATATTGAAACCAGATTAGAAACTTATATAAAAGATAAGAGAGATGCTGATTAAGAATATTACCCTCTTTAATTATCGTCTTTACAAAGGGATGAATACAATTTCTTTCAACCTCGAAAATGAAAGAAACATCTTCCTTGTGTCTGGTGAAAATGGGTTCGGTAAAACCACATTTTTGCACTCACTGTTATGGTGCTTATACGGAAGATTGGCTTCCGATGTTGAAGAAAGCCTGAGAAAAGAGGTTGCTAATGGCGGTTATTCTGCGTTATTAAAGAATAACTTGAACATTTCACAAAAGGCAGAATTGGATAAGGTTGAGATTGACATCGTTTCTCATGTGAAAAAATATGGTTATTCACCTGAATTAGCCTATCTCAAACAATATAGTCAATATTATGTCGAAATTGAATTTAATGAAGTCGTAATCCCTTCAATACCATGTTCTACAATAAAAATAAGACGTGGCTATGACGCTATCACTGAAAAAGAATTTATTGAGATATTTATTAATGATAATAAAAATGAATTGACCAATGAAATAGGTCCTGAAATTTTTATTAACGATTTTATACTCAATAAGGATATAGCGCGTTTCTTTTTCTTTGATTCTGAGCAGATTGTTTCTTTGGCAGAAACCAATCTACCCTCAGAAAGAAAACGCTTATGTTCTGCGTACAATGAAGTATTGGGAGTACGTAAATATGAAGATTTAAGAACGAATTTGAATAATGTTCGACTTCGTTTTAGAAAACGTTCTAATGATGTCGGATTGCGTAATAGGATTGACCGTTTAATCGAGGAAAGAGAAAAGTTAGAAAAGGATGTTACTGAATGTCAATCTTTAATTGACAACTTAGATAAACAGCTAATTTCACTTAACAGCACGAATGACGAACTTCAATTACAACTCATTCGAGAAGGCAACAACGCTACCACGGAGGAGATAAATAGACTTCATGCGTTATTAGAAGTATGTTCTACGAAAGATAAAGAATATAAAACTTTGTTGAAATCATTTCTTGAATATGCGCCTTTAGCCATGATGGGCAATTTGTTTGCGGACACCAAAGAACGAGTTGACGGAGACTATCGCACATCTGTATCTTTATCTTTAATCGGAGAACGTAACAATCTTGTAGCTGATATTACTTCCGATTTGATGCTTATTTTTAACAAGTTACATCTCGACAGCACGTTATCTGTTCAGTTACAGGAACAGGTTCAAAATGTTCTCTCAAAGTATCGTTCCATTAATAATCAAAGTGATGTTCTTTTCGACATAACCACTCCAGAATATAAAGAATTTTGCTCAGTCTTTGATTATATTACATCAACTTACCGTTCAGAATTTGAACGATTAACTGATGATTATAAAAAGAATAAACAGGTTTTAGAACGGACTTCCCGACGATTATCTCTCATAGAGACTAAAGAAAAGGATGCCCTAATAGCCGATATTCGTCATCGCAAGAATGAGGTAGAACAGAATATAAATCAAAGAAATATTCAGCTGCGTGAGTTTCTTGGGAAAATTGGTGAGAAAAAACAAGTTCTTG
>CAQBGY010000459.1:2077-3796 GCA_948759685.1 uncultured Eubacterium sp. | reverse complement strand
CCTTCGGCGTTGCCCGTTATGATATTGGCACCTTTGAAACGGAAAGCATGAATCCCAAGAGCAAAAAGCTTTGGTGGCATGGAACGAGGGGCGTGGACAATCCCACACGTCTGCGGAAACACTATGACATTTGGTGGATTCCTGTGCGAGAGTTTGACTGTTATGGGGGATGACAATTAAAATACCGCAATCACTGGTTAGTAAAACCGATTTTCTGCGGGTAGATATATTGGAGGTGGACTTATGAAGTACCAATTTTCTGGACAAAGTATCCCGCAGGAGAGTCGGCAGGAACTTAATAACAAAATCCTCTATCTCATTGACAATGATCTTGCGGAGTCTTCTGGAATTACAGCCGAGGATATATTTAACGCCTACACTGGCGATGGCGGCTTACACGGCTTGAAATTTCAGGACTACGACAGCTATGCGGAATTTTCATCGGCTAAAAAGGAAATTGAGAACGGCCAGTTCTTTACTCCCGACAGTGTATGCCAGTTCATTATGGAATGCCTTGCTATTTCCACGCAAGATGTGGTGGCCGATCTGACTTGTGGAATGGGCGGCTTTTTTAACCATTGCCCTGTCGAAGCCAATGTATATGGTTGTGAGCTGGATGCCAAAGCATATAAGGTGGCCCATTATTTATATCCTAAAGCAAATCTTGTCTGCGGGGATATTCGCACCTATGACCCTGGGATCAAGATGGATTATATTGTGGGTAATCCGCCGTTTAATCTGCGGTGGTGGGTGGATGGAGCACAGATTCTTTCCCAGCTTTACTACTGCCAGAAAGCGGCAAAACTATTGAAGCCTATGGGTATTATGGCGCTGGTGGTTCCCCACTCATTTTTGGCAGACGATTTTTCGGATGGCGGATTGATTAGGGAGATGGAAAAGCATTTCAGTTTCCTTGGGCAGTTCTCTATTGCCGATGATACCTTCAAACATTTGGGAGTAAGCTCTTTTCCCACAAAAATTCAGTTTTGGCAAAAGCATAGTGAAATGGACGGCTGGAAAGCAAAATCATACAGCACCGATTTATCGGCAGGCGTTTCCCCTAATGATAAAAACGATGTGAAGTACATACAGACTACGGTGCTGGCAGATGCCCAGGAGATGTTGAGGAAAAACAGATCTCATATCTTGCTGGAGCTTGCCAGGGACGATCATTCTTCCCACGAATTTCTGTATCAGGTCAAGAAGTATCTATTTCACATCAAAAGCAATCCTGCTATCTGCGAGAAGTATGTCAAATGCTGTGAGTATTTGAGTAAATATTATACGCAGAAACAGCCCGAAGGTATGTCTTATGAAGAGTGGAGCAAGCGGCGGATAACGGAGGCTAAGGTGCTTGCTTATCTGCGGAATACAGTGAAGAAGCAGCATCCGAAGCCGTTGAGAGATGAAGTGAGGCTGGTAAAGCAAGACTACGCCTTAGTATATAAGGCGTATAGCCCGAAAGCAGCTCGCCGCTTGACGGAAACTGGGAAGATGCCCATTCCGATTTATCAAATTGTAAGCGACATGGACGATCCCAACAGGTATGGCCCATATGCCAGGATGATCCGCCGCCGTCAACGTGAATACCAGATTGAGCAACAGGTATTTGCGGAGATGAAAGAAGACAAACAGATTTCCGCTTGGCTGAACAACTTTGTTTTGTTTGACAGTGAGAATGAGGAAGACATTTTACTGAATGACAAACAGAAGCGGGAT
>CAQBGY010000459.1:0-2067 GCA_948759685.1 uncultured Eubacterium sp. | reverse complement strand
CACTTCTTCAGTGGGAACAGGGCAGCGGCAAAACTTTGGCCGGAATTGCAACTGGATTATATCGGATGCAAAATGGCAATGCGGACTGCACTTGGGTAATTTCTCCTGCTATTTCTATCAAGAATAACTGGGATTTGGTTTTGCCGAATTATACACAGCATGATCGGAAGGAGGATTGGGATACAGCTCTTGAAGATTATGGGCTAAGTTATGTTATGGTCAATAGCCTGTCTGATTTGGAACGGATCAAGCCTGGGGATTTTGTTCTTCCTACCATGAACAAGTTAGGCAAGTATCAGAGGCAGATTAAACAGTGGATACGCCAGCATAATCAAAAAGTTGCTCTTGTTTTTGATGAAAGCGATGAAATGACGAATCCATACAGCATCCGTTCAAAGGCGACTCTCAATTGTTTCCGCCGTTGTAAGTACAAACTTCTCATGACTGGCACCAGTACCCGCAATAATATCAGCGAGTTTGCTCCCCAGTTGGAACTTGCTTATAATAACTCAGTCAACATGATTTCCCGGTGTAGAGAGATTTATCGCTATGAGGAAGTCAATAAAAAGAAAAACACCTTGGAGGCTGGTCTACACTCGTATGACAATCCGTACTATGGACAGCCTATCCCCGCTTACCAGCGCGGCTATAAGCTTTTTGCGGAGTCCCATTTGCCTGAGAAGATTACTGTGTTTGGTGTTGGGCAGAAGACGCAGGATATCTACAATGCGGAAGAGTTGAGTGACATTCTCAAACGGCTTGTAATAACCCGTACCTTCAAAGAAATTGTAGGCAAAGAGATCCGCCGTATTCATCAGGTTCCGATTCAGTTTTCTCCGCAGGAGCGAGCCGTATATACTATGGCGATTGAAAAGTTCCATGAAATGCGAGACAACTATTTTGCTTCAACAGGCAATTCTCGCAAGGATGCCATGATGCGGCTGATTCAGCAAATTACTTTGCTCTTGCGCATTAGTGCTGCCCCTAATACTGTTCGGGAATATACTGGCAAGTTGCCTACAAAGATTGCAACGGTTATCAACATGACCCAAGGATGGGCTGATGAAGTTGTGACAATTGGAGTGCGGCACAAGGTTGTTGTGGATGCGTTTGCTACGGCTATTCGGGAGGCTATGCCAGATCGAAAATTGTTTGTGGTAACAGGAGCAACCATGTCTCTTGCGAAGCGCCGCGCTTTACGCAAAACTCTACGGGAGAGCAAAAACGGGATTCTACTCTGTACGCAGCAGAGTTTGCCCAGTAGCGTAAACTTTGAGTATGTCAACAAGGTAATCATTCCTGAGTTGCATTACAATAATTCCCGTATGAGCCAGTTCTATATGCGCTTTGTTCGGTTCAACTCTGAGCGTTGGAAGGATATATACTTCGTCACACACGCTGGAAGCATAGAGTCCAATTTAATGCAGATGGTTCTTGCCAAGGAACGGCTCAATTTGTTCATGCGTGGTCAGGATGCCAGCATGGATGAAATATATGAGAAATTTGGAGTGAACTACGATTTGCTCTCTTTGCTGATGAGCCGGGAAGAAGATGACGAAGGGCATTTCCAGATCAGATGGGGCCAGCAATTTATCGACAATGATGGTTAGCAAGGGATGAGCTGGACGGGTAGATATGATAGGGAAACAATTTTTGAAGCAGTAAGAATTTAACTAATTCACTCTACGGAGGGAGGTGATGTTATGGTGTACAGTATTGAATACCGTAACGGCCATGTGGAAGTTCTTGACGTTGCGGGAAACTTTGTGTGCTCTGCTGACACAGTTGCCGAGGCCAGACAGGAAATCCAGAATGACTTCAAGGAGGTAGTGTGATGGAAAAGGTAAAAATTGTCTTCTGTTCCAAGTGCAAGCATTACATTTCGGTAGAAGGTCAGGTAGCGCTTCTGGGCGGAGGTATGTGCTTCGTGGATGCGCCAACTCATATCACAATGGTTCCGCCGAATCACTTCTGTTCTTATGGAATAGAAAAAGCCCCCTGCGAGAACGCAAAGGACTCTCCCTAAATCTTCTTCTGTTGGTAAACACGCTTCATGTCGTTTTCCCA
>CAQBGY010000458.1 GCA_948759685.1 uncultured Eubacterium sp. | reverse complement strand
CGGAAGGCCGGAACGTCAAAAATAGCAACTGTGGCTACAGTTGCCCTGCTTGCCACTTAGCGGCAGCCCCTAAAATGGCGCAAAAAACAGAGGCCCTTATTCTGGAACCTCCGTTTCTCTGGCTTTCTTAATGCCTTCGGCTGTGGCTTCTATCACGACAAGCTCTTTTTCATTCATGGAGTTTAGAAGTACATCAATGTGCTTTCTGCAAGAGCTTGACCTTGCCCCTCCGTCCGCATGAATAAACTGGTCAACTGAAACGTCAAACATGGTAATGAGTTTAACAAAAAGGTCGAAGCTGGGATACTGACCTTTGTTCTCAATATTCATAATGGTACGGGAGTCACGGTCTACTAATTCCGCAACATAGGCTTGCGTCCAGCCTTTTCTTCTCTGGCTCTTTTGAGAGCCGCCCCGAGGCCGTGAAAGTCAAACCTTCTTTCATCTTGGTTCATTCTCATATCACCCTATATCATTGTACATTTCTGGTCAGGTTATGAGAATGTAATCAAATTTGATGTAAGGTAGTATTTTGTTTCATTTCAAAAGTGGTTCTGCCTTGCTCTAATGCAACAGAGACGGTATAATTAAAATAATATGTGAGCTTTAATACGGAAATCTGAGAAATGATAAGGAGATAATAGTATGGAAACTGGAACACACCCACATCTTCTGATTATTGAAGATGATGTGCTGCTCAATGATATGACGAAGCGGCTTTTGACCCAACATGGTTATTGCGTAACCTCTGCATATTCTGGAAGCGAGGCGCTTCTGTTGATTGAGAAAGGCACTTTTGACTTAATTTTACTTGATTTAATGCTGCCCGGCATACCGGGGGAAACAGTATTGGAAAAGATGAAAAGCACGATGGATATTCCGATTATCGGTGTGTCCGCTAAAACGGATATAGACAGCAAAGTGAACCTCATACGAAATGGTGCAGATGATTACATCACAAAGCCATTCGACAATCAAGAGCTGCTGGTGCGGATTGAAGCAGTGCTCCGGCGCTTTCAGAAGTCTACCACCCCCAACAATAGCAAAATACTTCGCTTTAAGGACTTGTCCCTTGATACAGAAGCTATGGAGGCTAAAATCAGGAATACCCCCATTACTTTGACACGGTATGAATACCTGATTTTGCAACTTCTGATGTCCTCGCCCTCAAAGGTATTCACAAAGAACAATATTTTTGAAAGCGTGTGGAATGAAAATTTTATCGGGGACGATAATGCAATCAATGTCCACATTGGAAATCTCCGCAAGAAGTTTGCCAAGGTCAATCCAGAGGAAAAGTATATTCAGACGGTTTGGGGCCTCGGTTTCAAAATGCAGGGCTAATCCTTAGAGAAATCTTATGAAGTTTGCACACCAGTCTGCTACAATAAGACAGCATGGAAAGGGGATGATTATTTTGGAGACTGCTTTGGAAACAGCCGGGTTGACCTATGTTTTCCCGGATGGAAACGGAATTAAAAATATCGCGTTTCAGGTAAAACGCGGAGAAATCTATGCACTGTATGGCGGCCATCACGCCGGGAAATCTGTACTGTTGCAAACCATTATAGGTACACTTAGACCTCAAGCTGGTACGCTCAAATTATTTGGCAATATAGACTATCAGAAGGAGCGCCGCCGGATTGGGTTTGTACCACAAAAGCCTGTGACAATCGGCTCTCTGTCACCTGCTGATATGCTGCGTTATTTTTCTTCCGTTTTTGGAACCACAGAAATCCATATTTTAGATATACTGCATTTGAACCTGAAAGAGAAAAAGGCGGTACGGCGATTGCCATTATCGACCCAGCGTTTAGTGAATTTGGCTGTTGCCCTTTTGGGAAATCCAGATATGATAATTTTGGACGATCCTTTTTCCGGGCTAGATAAGGGAGAATGTGAACACCTGCTTTCTGTTCTGAACTATCTGCATGAAATCAACCATACCACACTTTTAATCTCTGGACAGGATTATACGCTGCTTTCCCGGCTTGCATCCAAATATGGCGTAATGGCAGATGGAAAGCTGCTTTGTGAGCTTACGGCTGGGGAATTGAAAGAGAGCTGCCAGCGGTGCATAAAGATAAGAACTCCACAATTAGAACGGGCTATTACGATTTTAAGCCAGCAGTTCCCGGATTTTGAAGTGTTGGGTCATGACCTGATTAGAATTTTTCATTGTAATGAGCAATCCGGGGAAATCAATACGCTGCTGGTTCATTCCGGGATAGAGGTATCAGAAATCTGGCTTGCCGGTATGGAGCCGACCGACTATCTTTTGAAAATGACAGGAGGTGCAAAGAGTGATTCAGACGATGCAAAGTGAGTTGTTCCGTATCCGCAAAAGCCGCCTGTTTTGGGCCTGCCTCGTATTGGCTGCGTTTTTTGTCTTTGCGCTTGCCCTGACCTTTTATCACAATTCGGTAAATGGTATGCTTCCGGTTATATCACTGGTTTCGTTCACGGAGTTTCTGTTTTCAGATTACAGTCTGATTTTTCCATTGACGCTCTTTTTGTGCCTGTACTTTACAGAAGATTTTCATACCGGCACATACAGTATCACACTTTCTAAAGGTACAAGCAGAGTACACCTATTCTTTGGAAAACTGCTGGCCTCATGGGGTGGCGTTTTATTTTTTCTGTTTGTATGCTTTGGTGTTGCGTATTTGTCAATTCTGATGATGGGAGCATCCCGGTATGACATAAAGTATTCGTTTTCTGCAATCGGAGTCTTTCTTTTGTTTCAATGCCTGTGCTTTTTAGGTTACACTGCATTTCTCAATTTGTTAAGTTACCTGCTCCGGCATCGGATCATTGTTACGATTACCGCATTTTTTATGCTGGGGGTTTTGTATTTATATCTCACAAAGATAAGTACAGCACTGGATATGGATTATTCGCTCTACAAGTATTGGGTTGTAGGGCTATCTCATAGCTTGCAGATCAATACCTTTGGGGAGGATTTAATACCCATTTGTTTGACACTGGTAGTATATCTGTTTTTACCAACAGCCATTTCGCTCTCCCTGTTTCTAAGGTTGGACTTGCGCGATTTGGAAAGGCGGTGATGGCTACATGATGGTGTTATGTATCTTGCTTGCAATGCTTTCCCTGTTTTTGTCCCTGAAACTGATTTATCAGCGAAAGTTGGTTCAGAAAGTAAAAAAACAGATTGACTTTCTGATTGACCGTGATACGCAAACCGAAATTATGGTGGAAAAAACGGATGGGACAATACAGGATTTGGCTGCAAGTATCAATCATCTTCTGAAAAAATATCGTAGCATGGGGCAGGAAATTGAACGGAGCGATACACTGTTCCGAGATACCATTACCAGTCTTTCCCATGACTTGCGAACGCCGCTGGCAACAGCAAATGGCTATATCCAGCTCTTACAGGAACAGGATTTAACAGGGGAGCAAAAAGAATATGCGACGATTGCGGGAGAAAGAATTTCCGCTGTAAAGCTGCTTCTCGACCAACTGTTTGAATTTGCAAGGATTGAGGCCGACGAACTGAAATTGAATTGTAGAAATACGGATATACACAGTGTACTTCGGGATGTTGTCGCCTCATACTACGGCGATTTTGAACAGAAAAAATGTGTCCCCTATATCGTTATCCCAAATCCACCAGCTATCATTTGGGGCGATCCAGATGCCTTGACCCGGATTTTCTCAAATGTGGTTTATAATGCACTTGTTCACGGGGAGGGAAATTATCAAATCACCGCAGCGATAGAAGAAGCTCAAACGGTCATAACCGTTAAAAATGCGTCGAGCAGTATTCAGCAAGAAGA
>CAQBGY010000457.1 GCA_948759685.1 uncultured Eubacterium sp. | reverse complement strand
TTTGTTATGCCCTATAACATTTTTTCAATTCTAATTTTAAACAGTTTCTAAGAGAAATATTAGGGCGGGCACAAAAACTTCATGAAGACTTAAGAAACTACGGACAGCTTGGAGATGATGAAAAGCCACTTGTCGTTTCCGCTATTTTACTTGCGCTACAAGAAGAAAAATACAATAATTTTTCAACAGAAAATCTTACTGGTGACAAGGTAGAAACAGATGGAAAGAAAATATTCGCGGCTTTATGTGCGCATATGACACGAGTTGAAGTGCTGCCTGAAACAAAGAAGGAGATGGTAATCAATAAATTCAGATTTATAGTAGATAAACCAAATCTTTCTGAAATTGATGTGCGATTAGGGAAATCGCCGTTAAGATATTATGCCGAATATCTTCATTCTCAGATACTGACTGCAATATGTAACAATTCTCCAGAAGATGTATTAGGACGTTTCTATGGAGAATTTATCAAGTATAGTGGCGGCGATGGTCAAACGTTAGGGATTGTGCTGACTCCAAAGCATATAACCGAATTATTCGTAAAATTGGCAGAGATCAAGCCATCTGATAAAGTCCTTGATCCATGCTGCGGAACTGGTGGTTTCTTAATTGCTGCAATGCATGAGATGCTTTCTTCTGTATCAAATGAAGAAGAAAAAGCATATATAAAACGAAACAATCTGCATGGCATAGAGCTGAACGACAAAATGTTCGCAATTGCCACCACAAATATGGTAGTGCGTGGTGATGGCCAAAGTAAGTTAATCTGCAAAGACTTCTTGAAACGTGATGCAGAACTTCTACGACAGAATAATTATACCGTAGGGTTAATGAATCCTCCTTACTCTCAGGGAAAAAATAAAACAAATGCACATCTTACGGAATTAAAGTTTATTTGTCATCTCCTCGACTCGTTAGCCGATGGGGGAAGATGTGTGGTAATCGTTCCTCAAAGCACAATGGTTGGGAAGACAAAAGAAGATAAGGCGGATAAACAGTACATTTTAGCTAATCATACTTTAGAAGGTGTAATTACGCTAAACACCAGTACATTTTACAATGTAGGCACGAATCCTGTTATTGCTGTGTTCACAGCGCATCAGCCTCATCCGGCAGACAAACTAAGTAAATTTGTTGACTTTAAGAATGATGGCTATGAAGTCTTTGCGCACATTGGGCTAATGCCTACCCCTAAAGCGGAAGAGTTACGAAAACATCTTCTTGACTGTTGGTTTCAAGGTAAATCAGCACCAAATTCTTTCATAGTTCGCAGTACTGTTGAGGCTGACGACGAATGGTTGCATTCGTTTTACTATTTCAATGACGAAATACCTACGGCAGCAGACTTTGAAAAGACAATGGCCGATTACTTAACATTTGAATTCAATATGCTTACACATGGTCGTGGATACCTTTTTGAAGAAGCAATTGTAGGAAAGGAGGTTTGCAATGGCTGAATTGTCTGATGTGAAATGGAAAGAGTTTAGTTTGACTGAAATATTTCCAATCATAAAACGAGGAAAGCGATTAAAAAAATCTGATCATCTCAGTGGCGTAATTCCTTATGTATCTTCTACAGCTACAACTAACGGAGTAGATGGCTTTATTGGAAATCAAGGAAGAGTTCGAGTTTTCAACAATTGCTTAACTGTAGCGAATAGTGGGAGTGTTGGATCAACATTTTATCATTCCTACCAATTCATTGCAAGCGACCATGTAACTCAACTTAAAAGAGAGGGATTGGATAAGTATGCGTACTTATTTCTTGCGCCACTGGTTCAACGGCTATCGGAGAAATATAGTTTTAATCGAGAAATCAACGATGACCGTCTGAAACGTGAGAAGTTAATAATCCCTGTAAACGAACATGGAGAGATGGATTTTGAATTCATGTCAAAGTATATGCGTGAAATTGAAATCCGAACACTAAAACCAATTATTGATAAATTATGTATTCGACTGATACACAACGAAATATCGGGGGGGTAATTCGATACATCCGAATTGGAAACCGTTCCCTTTATCCGAAATATTCACAATACTACCGGGTAAGCGCTTGACAAAAAGTGACATGACAGAAGGATTACGTCCATTTATTGGCGCTTCTGACTCAAATAACGGGGTTACTGCATGGGTAAATAATACCAACGAGAGTCTTGATTCTAATGTGCTCGGCGTAAATTATAATGGGAGCGTGTGTGAAACATTCTTCCATCCGTATGAGTGTATATTCTCTGATGATGTGAAAAGATTACATCTTAAGAGTGGTGTTGATTCTAAATATATAATGCTATTTCTTAAGACAATCATCTTGCAACAAAAGTGCAAGTATGAATATGGATACAAATTTAACGAGCAAAGAATGTTACGGCAAACAATCCTTTTGCCTGTTGACTCTTCTGGCAATCCTGATTGGCATTTCATGGAAATGTTTATGCGTAAACTTGAAACGCAAATGCTTGAAACAACAATTGAGATTTTCAAGAATCGCATAAATGTTAACAAATGTAAATGGGGGGGGTAAAATGGAAGCCGATTTCTCTTAAATCTTTATTTCACTTCACAAAAGGAAACCAAAACCACATGTCCTCGCTTTGTGATGGGTCTATACCTCTTGTGTCAGCTCGTAAAGTAGAAAATGGATATAAGGGATTCATCACGCCAAACAATAAGGAACTATTTGATGGAAATATCATAACGCTAAATCTGGATGGTGATGGGGGTGCTGGTATAGCTTACTATCAACCGTCCAAGATGGCGCTTGATAGCCATGTTGGAGCCCTTTCTCCCCGAAGGAAAATGACACGCCATCAAATGCTTTTCATTTCCCGGTGTATAACTAACCAAGGTGATATGTTTGGGCACGGCTATTCTATTAACGGCAATCGAATCAAATCCATGAAAATAATGCTCCCCGTTGATGATGGAGATGAAATAAACTGGGAATTGATGGACGAATATATGCAAGGCGTAGAGTGTACCCAAATCATGAGTTACCTTGAATACGCTAAATCACAACTGACAAGAAATGACTCTTGAAAAGAAACAAGGTCATGGTTTGGTTTAGGTCGGGTAGTATATACCCGAGTTAAACCAAACTTATATATTAGGCCACTGAAAAGAAAAATCGCCAATGAGAAAAGGGCTGGCGAGAAGAAAAACGCTGATGAGTCTTGTCGTGATGTTTAAGGAGAGGGAGGTCGATAAGGTGGAGCCGAACGAAAGAAAGACTATGCCACTGCAATGGGTGTATTAAAGAAAGTTAATAAATTCAAATTCGGTTTATTCAGTTGGATTTGCGGCGGTTCAGCGGGGTTGAATAGCTGACTTTTTCGCGATTCGCTGACATTTCGCTGACAATTTCTGAATGCAAAAATCGCAAGTAATTGATTTTCAACTACTTGCGATTTTATAGGGTGCCCAGAACAGAACTAATGTGATTACTTTCTATTACATTGAAATACCGCTTATATTACACTGATATAGTGTATTATACAAATGGTGCTTTTTCTTTCATGGAGTTTTGAAGTGTTAAAAATGAGGAATTTTGCACGTAAATTTGCACGTAAAGCGTGTTTGAGTTATATTTGTGGTGGAATTACGTGCAGCTACGTGCAGTGGCTGTGATTTCATCCGATTTTAACCCTTTTATTCTCTCCAATATGGCTACATTCCGATTTGAACTGGACCACCGTCCGACAAGAAACAAGACCTACAACCTTTACCTTATGGTGACGGTAGGTAAGAAGCGCACCAAGAAGAAAACCGGTATTCAACTGAAACACATTGACGATTTCAATCCGTCGTGCAAAG
>CAQBGY010000456.1 GCA_948759685.1 uncultured Eubacterium sp. | reverse complement strand
CGATGGCGGAAATCATTTCCATGTGAGCCAATTCTTCTGTGCCCAGAGAAGCAGCAGTAATGTTCCACTTGTTGTATTTGGGAACGGGCATGATATGGTGGGATTCCCGATACATTGCTGTTTCATTTCAAATAACGATCATGATAAAGACGTTCGTCTTTGGCGGTCATATATTGAAGATGGAAAAATAGTTGCGGTTGAAAATAATGAACTCTATCAAAGGATTAAAGGAAGAATTAAGGACGAATATGTAGATTCATTACCATCTAATTTTGACAGTGTATTTGAAAGATAAAATCTTTCATGAAACACAGTTGAAAGGGAACTGTATAGGAACTACAAATGCTATATTGAAGAACAAACAGCATTGGATGATTGAGTTTAAATATAAAAAGTGCTATAATACAAAAAGTTCTATTTCATATCGAAAAATGATGAAAGGGAATATGAGAAATAAGTTTATTTGATACTTTGATGTGAAGCTATCGTTTGGGGGATATTATGTGTAGGAATAAAAAAAGAAAAAATAAAGGTTTACTCCATGCAAAGCCAGTGTAATAAGCGACATTTGCATGGAGAAATATAAGTCGCTGATATAAAATATCTGGCTTTGCTGCTTGACATTAGAACCTAAAAATACACATTTCATGTGGTCTTTAGGAGAATCAAGGAGGAAGCCTGCGTATGAAATATGTGAATGCAAATGACATTCTCCCCGACATGCTGATTGAGGAATTACAAAAATATGTCCAAGCAGGATATATTTATATTCCAGTTAAGAACGAACAGCATAAATCTTGGGGTGAATTGTCTGGTTATCGGAAAGAACTTGAAAGGCGCAATAACGCTATCATTGAAGAATACCGCAGAGGTGTTTCTATTGAGAAACTTGCGGACAAATATTATCTTTCGATATATGCTATAAGAAAAATAATATATCAGAAATAATTGGAGAGGGCTGCCGTATCAATGGCGGCTCTCTTTTATACTGATTATTTCTGCATCATTCTATGTATTGAGGATGTAACAACGAAAGGATAAAATTACGGTGTATTATGTGTTGACAGGAGGATAACAAGATGGCAGATTTGCAAAAAATATTTCCGAGGACAGGGGATACACAGACTATCTATTTAAAAAACGTGGTTACTAATCCAAATATTGAGATTGGCGATTATACGATGTATAACGATTTTGTAAGTGACCCTGCGGAATTTGAGAGGAATAATGTACTGTACCATTATCCAATCAATCACGATAAGCTCAAGATAGGAAAATTCTGTTCTATTGCTTGCGGGGCAAAATTTCTTTTCAACAGCGCAAACCATACGATGGCGTCCTTATCCACCTATCCGTTTCCGTTGTTTTTTGAAGAATGGGGGCTTGAGAAAAAGAGTGTCACAGAAGCATGGGATAATAAAGGGGATATAAACATCGGGAATGATGTATGGATTGGGTATGAAGCGGTTATTTTAGCAGGCGTGACGGTTGGAGATGGAGCAGTTATTGGAACTCGTGCGGTTGTCACGAAAGATGTGCCGCCTTATACTATTGTGGGTGGCGTCCCTGCAAAACCAATAAAAAGACGTTTTTCAGATGAAAAAATAGAACAGTTGCTTAAAATGAGATGGTGGGACTGGTCGGAAGAAAAGATTGCTTTGAATATTAGAGCGATACAAGCAGGCTGCTTGGAACAACTGGAATAGGCGTAATAGAATGGATGATAGCTAAAAAGGAAATATCTCTTGACTTTTACTATCATCAATAGTAATATTGATGATAGTAAAAACGGAGGTGAGAATATGTCATCCATAGATTTGGTAATTCTCGGAATTGTTATGGAGAAACCGCAGAGTGCATACGACATCCAGAAAGATGTTGAATACCATCATCTTTCAAGATGGACAAAGATTAGCGTCCCGTCCATTTATCGGAAAGTGCTTCAAATGAATGAGCAGGGCTATTTAGAGAGCAGTATTGTGAAAGGGGATAAATTCGCTGATAAAGCGGTTTATTCCATCACGGATAAGGGACGGGCGTATTTTGGGCAGCTTATGGAAACTTACGCAAGCCAGAAAGTCCCATTGCTGTTTGACTTCAATGTTGTCATTACAAACTTAAACAAAATGGACAGGGAAAAAGCACTGGATTTGATAAAGAAGCTGCGGGACAATTTTACGGCTTCAGCAAAGTCCATTGATGAATATGACGCCAGCTATCCAGATATTCCGTTAGGAGGGAAAGCGATTTTTGAACAGCAGCGTTTGTTATACCAATCCCTGTTAGAATGGCTTGATAAATTTGAAAGCCAGTTTAAAGGGAGTTGATGGTATGGCAATGAAAAGCAGCTTGACAATTCTGTTTGAAAATCCCTTTTGGATTGGATTGTTTGAGCGTATAGACGGTGACAAATATGAGGTTTGTAAGATTACGTTCGGCGCAGAGCCGAAAGATTATGAAGTGTATGATTTTCTGCTCAAAAACTGGCATAAGCTGAAATTCAGCCCGCCAGTTAAAACAGAAAAAACCGAAGAGCGAAAAATCAATCCCAAGCGTATGCAGAGGGAAATCAACAGCCAGTTGGAAAACAAGGGTATTGGCACAAAAGCCCAACAAGCCTTAAAACTCCAGCATGAACAGGGGAAACTGGAACGGAAAGCGAAGTCCAGAGAACAGAAGGAAGCAGAGAATGGGTGTGTTGCCCGATCACAATACATCGGTTCTGCGTTGTATTCCGCAATTTTTTACAATTCAAAGAATAAGCCTATTGGTATGATGTAGGCAGGCAGAAGAATTGTCAAAAAAATTGAAAGGAAGTGTTGGAAATGGATTACAAAAATCTGTTTGAAAAATTCAACGAGGGAGGAAAACTGCTGTTACCAGATGCCACAATTACATTTGATGCTATCCCGTGGTCGAAGCATCCTACTTTTGAGGGTGTGGAACTGAAGCACATTATCACATCCGAAAGGACAGACGGAGAATTTAGTTACCATCTTGTGAGGATAGCCCCTAATAAAAAGATTGGCAATCATATCCACGAGAAACAACTGGAAACGCATGAAGTAATCTCTGGCACGGGCGTGTGCGTTAATGACGGTGTGGAATTGCCTTATGAAACGGGCGTAATATCCATATTTCCCATAGGCGTACCGCATGAAGTGATTGCAGGGGATGACGGGCTTTGCCTGTTCGCAAAGTTTATGCCCGCCCTCTGCTAATAGCTCTATCTGCTTATATCTCTTTCGTATCGCTGAATGGCACGAGTGCCCCAGAGGGTATAGGGGTATTTTGGGGGATAATTCCAGAAGAATATTTATAAGTTAAAGGCGGCAAGCCTACATATTTTTCAAATTGCTTTATGAAGTGGCTTTGGTCGCAGAAACCCGTGGTCAAAGCTACTTCGGTTATTGTATCAGTTTCATGGATTAGGCGTTGCGCCTTGCGGATGCGGTTCTGGATTTGGAACTGGTGCGGTGTAAGCCCTACCTCTGCCTTGAAGCTTCTGATAAAGTGGTATTTGCTGATAAAAGCGTTTTGTGCCATTTCCTCGACAGTAAGTTTACATTCTGGGTATAATTCCAACTGTTTTTTTAAGTCGTGGATATAGGGGGTATGGTTTTTTAGCTGCCAGTTGGAAGAATCCGAGGTTTCATCCAGACAGTTTAATAACTGTAATATCTGATAGTGACTAATTTTTCCCATATTCAGAGCCTGCATCAGAAGAAGCCCGATATGTTTTTGTATGGTGATAACATCTGCGTTATATAAATAGCGGATATTGTTTGTAGTCATAGGTTTTCCTCACAGTCTGTTAT
>CAQBGY010000455.1 GCA_948759685.1 uncultured Eubacterium sp. | reverse complement strand
ATCTTTGCTGTAAAAAAATTTAAAATTTGTGTCCAGTTTTTGTTGACTAGTACAATTACTTATCAGTAATTAAGTAACCACCGACTTACTTGCTATAATTACGGCAAAAGAAATGAATTTCATAATATCCCTTGCAGAATGTGTCCTGTTTTTGCAGAAAATGACCAATATAACAAAAAATCCCCTTGAACCAAACCTTGTTCAATTCAAGAGGATTTTTTCTCTATCGGCTCTTTCCGGTTTTTACAGGTACATTCTTTGTCGCTTTATCCTTAGTTTCTGCTTTCTGCTGATGCGCTTCAAAAGCCTCTGCCCCATACTGGAACTCTGGCTCTGCCACACTTGCAAGCTCCACAGGGTTTACAGCCTCTACATTGCCCATATTCCCCTTCTCCCGTTCTGCCTTATCCGTCTGATACTGTTTCACATCAGCGGCAAGCCGTTCCGTCTTTTCGATAGCGGCATCCGCACAATTTAATATCCCGGACAATAGCTTTCTCTTTGCCTGAAACGGCTTCTTGATCAGCTCCGTCTTTGAAAACTTCTTCTCCCCATATTCTTTTTCTGGTTTATCTGCAAAAGTACGGAACGTGTTGGCTATCTTCTGTCCGGCTTCTCTCATACCCTTACCGAAAGCATCTATCTTTCCGATGCTCTTATCCACATCTGCTATGGACTCCTGCACGTTCTGGCGGATATTTTCCAGTTTCTTCTTAATCCCAAGAAACTCCGACACCTTGTTTAAGGCTGCTTTCCCTTTCTGCTTTACCGCTGTTACAATCTCCCCCGCCTTTGCCTTGATCTCTGTCTTGACCTCAAACAGTTTTTCTTTCATAGCTTTGCAGTCCTGTTCCAGTTTGTTTACTGCTCTTTTAAGTGACTGTTTCAGCCCTTTCTCCGCCTCACGTTCTTCCATTTTATGAAGCTGGTCTTTGACTGTCACAAGTTCCTGTAAAACGGAATCCATCTTTTTCTCCATTACATCAACATACGCTGCCATTTCAAAGATACTGTTTGCAGCCTCTTTCATATTGTTCTTGCGGAGCAGCTCAACCAGTTTCATGATATTCTGTTCCTCTGTAAGCTGCATATTTTCTGTCATTTCCATTTTCTTTTCCCTTTCCACAGGGCGGTTTTCCCGCCCTGTCCTTTCTGATTTTTGTTATTGCTTAACGGAATGGCAGCGGCTCACCGCTGACCTTCATAAAGCCCCTGTCATCGGTGGTCTGCATCTGCTGTGAGGCTCGTTCCTGTCCCTCCTGCATCGCCTGTTCCTTTGCCTGATGGTAAGTTTCCAGTACCGCATTGTTGACCTTCTCACGGAACTCCTTTGTGATAGGGAAACAAACGTCCCTGTACTTGTTGCCTGCCTTATAGGACGGCATTGCCACAAACATTCCGTTCTTTCCCTGCACCACGCTCACATTACCCACCGCAAAGCTGTCATTCAGCACGATGTTGGCAAGACCGACCATGTTGCTGCCCTCACGCTCAAAAGGCGTTACCCTTACCGTGAAGTCCGGCTCGTCCGGTTCGTCAGCATCCATCTTGACCTCTGCCTTTCCGGTCTGCTCCATTTCGTCATAGAGCCTCAAAATGTCCCCGTACAGTTCCTCACGGAACTCCTTTGTAATCGGATTGCACACATCTTTGTAGACCGGATTGTTGTACTCGTCCCTCTCCTTTGTGCGGAAACTGGGCATTGATACAAAGTTGCCCTTGCTGCCCTCAAGCACTGCTACATTCGTGACCTTGAAGCTGTCCCCGAACACGACGGTTGCAAATGCCCTCACGCTTTTCTCCGGTTTGTTTACTGCGTTTAACTGGATTGAATACTCCATAAGTTCCTCCTTTTCTGTCCTTCTGGACGATAAAATAATTTTTTCTTATCTGAACTGCCTTTTACTTTAAAAGTATCAGGCAGGTTCATTCTTCCGCTGTCAGGTTTCCATCCGGCAAACGGATAAAACAGAATAATTGTCCCAACTGCCCTAAATCCGTTTTCCCATGCAGGTAATTCGCAAGGGTTATCAGAAAGCCATCCTGCTCATAGTAAATCCATTCCTCCTGTCCTTCCTCTTTCACGACGGTAATCGTAAAATCAGGCAGATAACCGCCTTCTTCCCCGTCATAATTGCAGAATACCCCTTCATGCAGGTTCAGCCCCAGTTCCGGGATATGCACCCACCATCCGCTGATGACGATCTGGTAATCAACATCGCTTTCCATGATGTCGTCCGGGACTTCCATAAGCTCCATCCCTGCAATGATCTCTTCCACTTCTCCCAGTCTGTATGCCTTTTCCATATTAGTCCGCCTCCTTATAGATACAGTGGTAGATCAGGCGCATGGTTCCGCTGTTCTCACAGGTCAGCAGGGTAAGCTCTGTTTTTTCTCCCTGTGCTTTCACGGAATTATCATACGGTCCCACGACTTCCCATGAAACGACCTCATACTGATGCACATTTCCCTCTTTATCCGTAATCTTTACCACATCACCCTCTGAAAGCCTGTTAAGGTACTTGAAATAAGTGCCGTATCTGCTCCCCCTGTGTCCGGCAAGCACGCAGTTCCCCTTGCTGCCGATTGCCGCAGTATCGGATATATGCCCGATCCCATAGGCAAGCAGTCTGCTGTCCGCACCTTCCACGACGGGATATTTCAGCTCTAAGGCTTCTATCTCAATCAGTCCGATCACATCCCCGGACGAAAGCAGGGCTGCATCCTCTTCACTAATGGGGGCTTTGGTATCCGCCGCCTCCGTTTCATTTTCTCTTTCTTCCTCTTTTTCATCATCCTCCATATGCTCCTGTTCCACACTCTGCTCAAACTGTTCTATCAGTTCATTTGTTTTTTGGTTCCCGTAGAAATGATAGAAAAGGGGGACTGACATAGCCGCCAGTCCCGCCGTAATAAATACCACTGCCAAGATTTTCCGTATCATCTTCCCTCTTTTCCGGGCGGAAAGCTATGGTAACTGTCCGGCTCTGCCACCCTTGCATTGTCCTGTTCTTCGCACAGGTCCATATCCTCTGTCTTTCCGTTCTCAAGATCCAACTGTACATTCAGCTCATTTAAACGTGCCACTTTCTCATTCAGCTCCCCTTCCTGCGTGAATGGCTTGTCATATTCCTGCCTTGACTGTTCCATGTCACGCTGGTACTGCTCAATACGCTTCTCCAGTTCCGGTATGCCGACAGGTATGCCCTGACATAAGTTTTCCAATTTTATCATGTTCCCCACGGGACTTGTGGACAGTTCTGCCTTGTAGTCGGTCTTTCCACGCAGCACCATATAATTTACTCCGATAAAATTCTTTTCCACCAGAAGCTCAAACCCCTTAAAATTGCCGATGTGGGTAGTTTCCCCGTTCTTGCACTGGCTGACCATCTGCAGCATGAACGTACCGCCCTCCGTGCGCTCCGTGAATTTTACGCCTTTTCCGGCAGCATCCACGGTAACCGCAAAATCCGGCTCTGCAATGAGCGCTGCCTCTGCGGTTTTTGCGTCCTCACGCACACAGGCTAGTTTTGTCTCAGACGCCTTGATGAGTTTCGGGTAACGGATCATGAAATTGTCCTGTAGGGAATACCTCTGGCTGTCATAACTGCTTTTCAGCATTTTCAGCCGCTGTACATCGTTTTCAAGCTGCATTTTTTCCTTAATCAGCGGGTTGCCTGTCGCTACTGCTTTTATTTCCGCATAAGAAAGGGTTGCCTCGTCTATATCCTCACAGGTTCTTGATACTGCCTTGCTTGTCATGACCTGCGAAATGAAACGCTGCTTGTTTTCCACCAGCGAGTCGGGTAGGTCAGCGG
>CAQBGY010000454.1:2063-3821 GCA_948759685.1 uncultured Eubacterium sp. | reverse complement strand
GCGGGCAGGTTCGTTTTTTGTTAGGCTCAACCGCAAAAATGGGAGCCGGGACAAATGTACAGGACAGATTGATTGCGTTACACCACCTCGATGTGCCCTGGCGTCCGTCTGATGTAGGACGGATTTTGCGGACATTCAAAATAAAAAAGAATGTGGAGGTAACAGACAATGGCAAAGACGATTTTTGAGGAACTGGGCGGCAAATACGAAAGGCAAGGTGACTATTTAATTCCATGTATAGCTTTACCCGCCGAAGAAGAACAGCCAATAGGCACATGGGGACAGCGGCATCTGGACTATCTGAAGCAGTACCGCAGGGTTACATACACCAATCTTCTCTCAAGCGGTAGACTTAACGCCTACCTTGCCGACATTGATAAGCAGGCGCAGGAACGCTTTGAAAGGCTCATAGAGGGCATGAAACAGGAACAGGGCATAACGGAACGCCTAAAGGAAGAAAATGCCCTAGAATGGACAGGGCGGCTAGGCGACATAAGGGCTTGTGCGAGAGAGGTTGTGAACGAGGAAATCATTTACGCATAGGCGACATGGCGGCAGAGGGTTAAAGCTCTGTCGCTTTTTTTCGGGGAGCTTTGATTAAAGTTCATACTTCTGTACTTGATATAGTTCGTTTAAACGGCTATAATATATACAGTACATAGCAGGAGGTCAAAAATGTTTGAATATATGACGGCACAAGAAACCGCAGAAAAATGGAATGTATCGCTTCGGTGGGTACAGCGGCTTTGCAAAGAAAATCGTATTGATGGAGTTATAAACATAAACCGAGTATGGCTTATTCCAAAAGATGCTAAGAAACCTACCGATGGAAGAAAAAAGCTAACAACTTAGAAGTCACTATATGAAAAAATACTGATTGTAGTAGATTGCGTGGAGGAATATGATGAAAACAGAGTGGATACTATGTCCTTTTTGCGGAAGTAAAACCCGCAATAAAGTTAGAGAGGATACTATTTTAGAAAACTATCCTCTGTATTGCCCAAAATGTAAACAAGAAAGTATGATTAAAGCAAAAGGATTAGAAATCACGATTATTAAAGAGCCTGTAACTTTAGTTGGGTCAGAAACAAATTCTTTGATTAAATATTTAATTGGCAATTCCATGGAATTTAATCTTTCATTATTTGATTACTATATAAGGGATAGTTTGGGGATATTCATTCCAATATTAGAGAGAATTGGAAATCGAGCAATAAATCATAAACATCCAGCTTATGAAATTATAATTAACTTTGATGTGCATTCATTTATGCCAAAACACTATCATGCAGAAATTACATCGCCAAATATCTTACATAATAATGCTCAAAATATGTATTGCTATTATATATTCATTGACAAAGATTATTTTGAGAAGCGTTTTCTTATGTATTCCAAAGAAATACCTGTCTTTGAATGCAAACAATTTGAAATGTGTTCAGATATATTAAAGGTGTTGAATATGTTTGTATTTGAGTATAGCAAATGTATGATGAATGCGGAATTGACATTAGAAGCACAAACGGAGATTATTACCCATTGGCTTATACGGAGTTTATTCGGCGAAACTATGGATATGCGTGCAATATCTTCGGATTATTCATTGGCAAGAGCACAGCATTATATTGAACAACACTATATGGATAATATTACAGTTGAAAAATTGGCTAATCTCGGATATATGTCCAAAACATCATTTAACAGATGGTTTAAGAAAGAATTGGGCATTACACCAATAGAATATCTTATAGAAGTTAG
>CAQBGY010000454.1:0-2053 GCA_948759685.1 uncultured Eubacterium sp. | reverse complement strand
GATAAAAATGGCAAAGCTCATGCTTAAAAGAAAAGAAAACCAAATAACAGAGATTGCTATGAGGTGTGGCTTTGGTAGTAGTGCACATTTTTCATTCTGCTTTCAAAAACATGTAGGCTTGACGCCTTCAGAATACCGAGAGAAGTACAATGATTAGCATTTTTTTGAAAGAATTTGGTTGTATTTTAGAAGAGAAAATTGCGAAGCTCATATATAATTTTCATCAAGAAAATTTACGCAAGGGAGTATTTTCAAATGGAATATAAAAAGGCAACTGAAAAAGATACAGAACAAATAGTAATGTTGGTGCAAGACACCATCCGAACTATTTACCCTAAATACTATCCAAATGAGATTGTTAATTTTTTTTGCCAACTTCATTGTAAAGAAAATATATTTAAAGATATAGAAAACGGTTTAGTTGGTATTTTACAAAATAATAATACGATTATAGGAACAGGTTGTTATGAAAATAATCATATTACAAGAGTGTATGTAAAACCAGAATATCAAGGACAGGGCTATGGAAACTATATTATGCAATATATAGAGAATGAGATTAGTCTAAAATATGATACAGTATGTTTGGACGCTTCGTTGCCTGCAAGTCACTTCTATGAGAAAAGAGGTTATCAAACCAGAAAGCATGAACGGTGGAATGTGGAAAATGGAGTGGTACTTGTATATGAAGTTATGGAAAAGATATTACCAAATGTCTCAAGCTCCGTTTGCTATGATGGGAAATACTTTGTTTCACAAGAGAATACAGAAAACGGTGAAGTTGACGAAAAGACATTATTTGCATATCACCAAAAAAAGAATATGATATGGGCAGATTATTCAGGCGGCAAAATAATTAAAGGTCATTTGTTAGGCACGGTATCCGAAAACGGAGAATTAGATTTCTACTATCAGCACATAAACAAGCAATATCAAATGAGAGTTGGAATATGTCATAGCGTACCGCATATTTT
The DNA here is from genome assembly GCA_948759685.1 of uncultured Eubacterium sp. The sequence continues at coordinate 1,079 of CAQBGY010000454.1, read as the reverse complement.
GGGAAGCGGAAAAATAGAACTTTTTGAAACATGGCAATGGTTGAGTGGAGATAAGTCACATGGTACATCTGTTATTTGCGAAAAGTAAATTCAATTATTTTATTCAATAAAAGAAGATATAATAAAGTCAGCGACAAATTCGGGAGTTGTGGGGGGGGAGAAACCAATGATACAAAAGGTAAATCTGAAGGAGAATGTAAATGCGATTGATGAACTTTTCCTCTATAAGCGGGTGGGTACATTGAACAATCATATGCTAAATGTGCTGCAAGCCCAAGATAGAACTTTAGATTTTCATGTACACGAAAATTCCGATGAAATGTTTTACTGTATTGAGGGAGAGTTTGATATTGAATTTGAGGATGGATTGACACATTTATGCGAGGGGGATTTTATAATTATTCCCAAAGGAACGAAACACCGCCCCATTTGTAGAGCATTAGTTAAGTGTCTTTTGATTGAAGTTGAGGGGACTCTCAATAAAGAAAATACAGGAGGAATGTACAACGAGTAACAAAATACAACAGCGTCAAATATTAAATTTGTTGGAAAGAACAACATATCATCACAGAGCCAGACACACAGATGCAGAGCCGATGAACAAGTGAGTAATCACAGTTTGTCGGCTCTATTTTATTTCATAGGGTTTTAAGGCTAACGCCCACCAAATAAAAAAACGGCGTGTGGTGGGCGGTTCTGTAATGCCCGAAAAGACTTAACAGACACTCTCCAAACCTGTTTTGAAGTTTGGAGGGATTTTTTATGTCCTTTTTTCGGGCAGTTATTTATCTGCTCATACGAAGTAAAATCAATCCATACATAGTATATCGGGAACAGGCAGGTATTCCGTTAAAAAAATCCATATCCGTTCACAGGAACTTTGCACCCCAAAAGTAGAAGTCAAATTTCTACATGATAGATATATAATCTCCTTAAACCGTGAAGGTCAGACAGCCTTTGCGGTTTTTCTTTTGTCATTTTTTGTTGGAATGTGCCGCAAGACTGTTTCTGATATGTGGTGTCGTTCGCCGCCCTCTCCATCTGGATTTCAGCATTTCAAAAATTCAGATTGGAGGTAT
>CAQBGY010000453.1 GCA_948759685.1 uncultured Eubacterium sp. | reverse complement strand
TACAGGTTTGCTCCAGTTTTGTATAGGTACCGACTATCTACCGTTTACTTTTTATGTATATCATTCCTTCTAAAAAAGTTGAAACATTTAAGACAAAACATGCTTATATCTTCTTTTTAGATTGAGCAGTACATTTATTCATGCTATAATGGGATTGTATAATTGAAAAGGAAGCAGGATGCGGTTTTCTGATAGATGCCCTCTAGTCTTACGAAAGAGGGTGGTGCCCATGAGCGTGATGGAAGTTTTGACATTATTGCTTGTTATCTTTTCGGCTCTATCTTACATAGATAATCATAAAAAGAAATAAGCATCCCTGACCCTCGCAAAGTTAGGATGCTTATTCTTTAATATACATTTTAACTGAGGGCAATCGGAACTTCGTGTCCGATCAACCTTTCTAAGTAGATTATACATGAGAGCTGCTTGTTTTGCAAGTGGCTCTTTTAAACCTGTTGTGGTTACATTTTCCCAGCCTGATTTTGTTGCTACTATATCTGGATAATTTGATTTTTCAGAGTTCTTTAATGAAAATCTAACTGCATTATCTGTAAATTTACCATAACTACAATATGCTGTACTATATTTTGTATTTCCTTCACTATCTTTTCCATCTGCATAACTATGCCCGCTACAACTACTTTTGTGTGCTGGTCTTACCCATTTAAACAGAGTGTCTTTCATAATGGTTATACCATTATTGTCTGGATATGACAATTTAATCTTTCGTGTAATGGTTGACTGACTCATAACAAAATCTGCTTGTCCAGTTACAGGAGTAGATTCATTTTCTGGTTTCTCTAACAACAAATACAATGTTGTTTCAGGTGCCTTCATTTCTATTGTTGTTGGAGTTGTTCCACTTTGCTTGTGTATTGCTGGTACTGTTGATTCCCATTTTGTACTGACTATATCTGATTTGTATGTCGTTGATGTCTTCCATGCTATAAGTTTGTATTCGCTTTCATCTTCTATGCTTATTTTAGGACTTGAATCAGGCTTAACATATGTTCCTTTGTCTGTGAGTACATTTGTGTCCAGGTTTCGGATTCTATAGGATTTAACAATTTTGTATACGCCAGTTGATTCGTCTGCTGGTCTGCTTGGTGTACCATTTTGGCTTTCATCACATGTGGACTGTGCATCTGGAGTTGTTCCAAGCCTAACCATACCATAGGAAAATTGTAAAATAGTACCAGCAGGTATACATGTTGTAGAATCACTTGGGAAATCTGAAGGAGGCGGATCTAAACCCAGCCACTGATATTCTAAGCCTGAATTATTCATGAGCATATAGAACTGCCCAGAATTACCAAACCTTATTCCAGTTCTCTTGAAATCAATTGGGTCATTCTTAAAAATGGGTAGACTATCCCCCTTAAAATCCGACTGCTCCATTTTGAACTGTCAAGGTCCGTTAATAGTTTCTATTCTAACTGTACACTTAAACACTGGATATTTTCCAATGTCCTGTAGAATTCTTTTTTATATGGACAGCTGCTGCACAGTTTGAATGTGATATATCCTGCTGAATGGACTGCTCTCGCAGCAATCTTTATCAGCTTTAATCGAATGGTATCAACCTGTTGCTTTCGCATATTTGCAGGAAGTACCAGCCGTCTGAACCAATTGAATAAGTTGTACGCAAGCATGTGAATCCGCATTCGGTTGGCATTTACTACTTTGGAATGACTGCTGACAGCAGCAAAGTCAAATCCGCTTTTGCCTTCCTTGATAAAGTTTTCCATCCTGCCGCGGCCACAGTAAAACTGAATAATCTGACAGGGCTCCATATCCATGTTCGTAACTATAAAGGTGTACATGTGTGTCAGCCGGCCGTATGGCTTCTCGATTTTGAAAACCACGCGTCTTGGATATTCCCATGAGCCAGCCTGATACATGAATTCACCATAAGTTACCGCATAACTGATCTGGTCTTCTTTGGTTGCTTTGTACAAATCTTCATCTTTATCCGAAGCAAGGGTAATGAGTGAAGAATTCTGTTTTAAGCGGATGGCATAGGAACAGCCATTCATCTCACAGGTTTTATAAAGCTTGGGGGATGAGAATCCGCTGTCGCCGCGGAGATAAGTTTGAATTCCTCTTTCCAAGTATTCCTGAAAGAGGGATTCCATAAATTTATCTGCATCATTGCTGCAGTGAAGTGTTCCGTCACGCAGTTGTGCTTTGAGCAGGTCTCCGGTCAGTCCGTCATAGCACAGTAACGGATGATATCCATGTGCCTGATAATGGAAGTTGAAGCCTTCCCCTTCCTGATTGCCGTAAGCGCCAAACAGAGTGCTGTCCAAGTCCAGAAGCATATGTTCCGGACACTTTATGGAATAGATGATATCCCTGAGACTTTTATCAATATCATCAAACTGCATGAGGGTATCTTCGTTCATACGGTTGAAAAATCTTGATAATGCAGGCTGTGATGCCGGACTTTTCTTTTCAAGAATGGCATTAAAAACCGGATCCAGAGTCAGTTCATCTGCGCAGTCATCTTCAAAATATGCGGAGATGATCTGATAAATCATCTGCATAAGATTTTCGTCATCTTTATGGAAGCGGATCGACTTATCATTGGTTTTAAATTTCTTTTTGATCAGCTTTGCAAAGCCGATCTTTGCAGAGAATTCTTTTATCAGAAGAAGTCCTGCATCGGAGGATAGATCGCCTCCGTTAAAATTTATTTTAATCTGTCTATTGCTTTTTAGTGATAAGGTGTTTAAAATATCCATAAAGAGGCCCTTTCTGCGGTATGTATTTGGATTCGACACCTAAATTTTACCACATATTTGGTCTCTTTTTCTATTCACTTAATAGATGAAATGCAATAAACAGTTAAAATACAGTAACTATGTGGCTTTGAGTCACCTTCACCATGTATCGGTGAATAATTCAGGATTAATATATAAAAAATTTTTTTGATAAAAAAACCGTCCTTACCGTCTTTATTGTCCTGCTTAAAAAAATCATGCCTGTATATTGGAGGAATCTGGAAGATGAATGAGTTAAAACAAGAGGAATGGCTGGAAACGCTTATGTCAATCCTGTCACAGCTTATTGTTGAGTTCTATTTAAAAGAGAAGGAATCGTAATTACATAAGAAAAATACAGACTGGGAGTTTCAGGCTCCCGGTCTGGAAGGATAGATAGAATATATATTATAGATTTGAAATATAAGATAGAAAGGCAGGGACAACAAATGTCTGACACAATGATAAAAAAAGTAGCAATTTATTGTCGTGTATCAACACAGGAACAGGCAGAGGAAGGGTATTCTCTTGAGGAACAGCAGCGTTTAATCCGTGAATATTGCCAGCAGAAGAATTATGAAGTGGCAATGGTTTATGAAGACGCCGGAATCAGTGGAAAGGATATCCGCCACCGACCGGCCATGCAGCAGCTTTTGGAGGACGCCTCTAAAAAGAAGTTCCATCTGGTCATGAGCTGGAAAATAAACCGAATCAGCCGGAAATTATCGGATGCCATTAAAATTGTAGAAACGTTAGAGAAATATGGAATTGGCTACCAATCTTATTCAGAACCTTTTGAGTCCAGCACGCCAGCGGGGAAAATGCAGTTTCAGATGATGGCGTTGGTTGGCGAATTTGAACGAAATACCATTGCCCAGAATGTTAAAATGGGCATGAGAGCAAAAGCCATGTCCGGGGAATGGTGCGGTGGGATTCCACCATTTGGATATTGCTGGGTGACAATGGAGGGTACGGAAAACCATGGAAGAAGAAAATCAAGACTGGAGGTGGTGGAACGAGAGGCGGAGGCAGTGCGCCTTATGTTCCAGCTCTATGCCTCCGGA
>CAQBGY010000452.1 GCA_948759685.1 uncultured Eubacterium sp. | reverse complement strand
TTTAAGTTTTAGCACTATGGAGGACCAGAACTATACCATTAAAGACATAGCCCGTATGGCCGGTGTTTCCGCCGGAACGGTGGATAGGGTGTTGCACAATCGTGGCGATGTATCTCCCAAAAGCAAAGCTAAAGTACAAAAGGTACTGGATGAGATTCATTATCAACCCAATGTGTTTGCTATCGGTTTGGCTGCTAAAAAGAAATATTCTTTCCTCTGCCTGATACCTTATTATATAGAGCATGACTATTGGCATTCGGTAGTCGAGGGGATTGAGCGTGCCCGGCGAGAGTTGCGTCCTTTTAATGTGAGTATAGATTATCTGTATTATCATCATGGAGATGAGAAAAGTTATCAGAAAACCTGCCTTTCTATAAAAGAAAAGAATGTAGACGCAGTGTTGATTTCTCCGAATTTCCGGGAAGAGACGCTGGCGCTGACAGCTTATCTGCAGGAAAATAAGATAGCTTATGCTTTTGTTGATTTCAATATGGAAGAAGCGAAAGCCTTGACGTATATTGGGCAGAATTCCTATAAGAGCGGATATATTGCAGCAAAAATATTGATGCGCAACTATTCGGCGGGAGAAGGTCAGGAGTTGGTCTTGTTCTTAAGTAATAATAAAGATAATCCGGCTGAAATACAGATGCAACGTCGTTTGGACGGTTTTATGAGTTACATAGCCGAGGAATATAACAACCTGGTAATCCATGAGGTTATACTCAATAAATCCGATCAGGAAAGCAATCAACGGACATTAGATGAGTTTTTCCGGGCACATCCGAAGGCTGCGCTGGGAGTTGTATTTAATTCCAGGGTGTATCAGTTGGGAGAGTATCTCCGTCATGCGGGACGTAGTATGAAAGGGCTGATAGGATATGACCTTCTGAAAGCAAATGTGGAACTATTAAAATCAGGTGATGTGCATTATTTAATCGGGCAACGTCCGGGATTGCAAGGGTATTGCGGGGTGAAGGCTCTGTGTGACCATGTTGTGTTTAAGAAGTCTGTTGAACCTGTAAAGTATATGCCTATCGACATCCTGATTAAGGAGAATATTGATTTTTATTTTGAATTTGTATAACATCAACTTTATAAATTACAACTAACATGAAAGCATTAAACAAAGAAACTGCTCCTAAAACACAACGTCCGGAGCGTATTATCCAATTTGGCGAAGGTAACTTCTTGCGTGCATTTGTTGATTGGATTATTTACAACATGAACCAGAAAACCGACTTCAACAGCAGCGTAGTAGTGGTTCAACCCATTGATAAAGGTATGGTCGATATGCTGAATGCACAAGACGATCTTTATCATGTTAATCTTCAAGGATTGGATAAAGGCGAAGTAGTTAACAGCTTGACAATGATTGATGTAATCAGTCGTGCTCTGAACCCATATTCTCAAAATGACGAGTTTATGAAATTGGCAGAGCAACCTGAAATGCGTTTTGTTATTTCAAACACTACAGAGGCTGGTATCGCTTTTGATCCGTCTTGCAAACTTGAAGATGCTCCTGCTTCATCTTATCCGGGTAAGCTGACTCAATTGCTGTATCATCGTTTCAAAACATTCAATGGTGATAAGACAAAAGGTTTGATTATTTTCCCTTGCGAACTTATTTTCTTGAATGGACATAAATTGAAAGAAACCATTTATCAATATATTGAATTATGGAACTTGGGTAATGAGTTTAAAACATGGTTTGAAGAAGCTTGTGGCGTATATGCGACATTGGTAGACCGTATCGTTCCGGGATTCCCACGCAAAGACATTGCTGCTATCAAAGAAAAACTGCAATATGATGATAACTTGGTTGTTCAGGCTGAAATCTTCCATTTGTGGGTGATTGAAGCCCCGCAGGAAATAGCAAAAGAATTCCCGGCTGATAAAGCAGGTTTGAATGTATTGTTTGTACCTTCGGAAGCTCCTTACCACGAACGTAAGGTAACTCTGTTGAATGGCCCGCACACAGTTCTTTCTCCGGTAGCTTATCTCTCCGGAGTGAATATCGTACGTGATGCCTGCCAACACGAAGTTATCGGTAAATACATTCACAAAGTGATGTTTGATGAACTGATGGAAACATTGAATTTGCCGAAAGATGAATTAGAGAAATTTGCCAACGACGTATTGGAACGTTTCAACAATCCATTCGTAGATCATGCAGTGACAAGCATTATGCTGAATTCTTTCCCAAAATATGAAACTCGTGATTTACCGGGATTGAAGACTTATCTCGAACGTAAAGGCGAGCTTCCTAAAGGTCTGGTGCTTGGTTTGGCTGCTATCATTACTTATTATAAAGGTGGTGTACGTGCTGACGGTGCTGAAATTGTGCCGAATGATGCTCCTGAAATCATGAACCTGCTGAAAGAACTTTGGGCAACAGGTTGCACAAAGAAAGTAGCCGAAGGTGTTCTGGCTGCTGACTTTATCTGGGGAGAAGATTTGAATAAGATTCCAGGATTGACAGAAGCTGTAAAAGCAAACTTGGATTCTATCCAGGAAAAAGGAATGCTTGAGACCGTTAAAGGTATTCTGTAAGATATAATATTATAACCATAAGGTTAATAGGTAGAGGGCATTTTGATAGAGGAAACAATTATCAAAATGCCCTTAACTGTTAGATAATTAAGAGGCTGAAAGTTATTAATAGTTAAAGATTAAATTCGCATTCTTCATATTTTTTATTTCCATAATCTTCTTTTTTTTCGTTTTTTGCGGTTTGAAAAGGCTCAAACCCTTAATGTTCTATTTTATCTTTTTGTGTTAAATATTTTTCACTTTTTTATTGCTTGTGTAAGTGCTTGAATTATAGTGAGTAAAACGAACCTAATATGATAAATGTAACTTTTTGTATATAAGAAAGTTATTTGTAAAATACAATGAAACAATGTCTTTTGCATCATGGATATCTTGCTTGTAAATCTCATAATGTGTTTATACCTTTGTTGAGAAGTCAATAGAGTGACTTCCTAATATTGTATAACTTTTTAATCTTAAGCATATATGGCTATCAGATATAAAAAGAAAAAAATCACTTTATGTTTCGATAAGGAAAATAAGGTAGAAAAGTATGTTGCAGCAAACGTTCTAGTTGGGAGTATCAACTATAACAAGTTGTGTGATGAGGTAAATCAGCGAACAGGCATTCATCGAGCAATGGTGGATGTGGTACTGAAAGGAGTGCAGGATACTATGGTCTCTTTCATTGAGGAAGGATTTTCTGTAAAGTTGGGAGAGTTCGGTTCATTTCGTCCAGCTATTAATGCAGAGAGTCAGGATAAAGCAGAAGATGTAGGTGCTAATACCATTATTAGGAGGAAGATAGTCTTTACTCCGGGAAGTGCATTCAAGGCAATGCTTGGATCAGCTAACATAGAACTGTTTGGAGATAATGTAACCAATTCTAACGGGGATAACGGTGGAGAACCTGACGAAGGAGGTGGCTCTTCTGGAGGAGATTCAGGAGAAGCTCCAGATCCGGCGGCTTAGTTTTTACTAAAAAATGCTTTTGATAGGGAAAGTTCTTTCGGGAACTTTCCCTATTTTTTGACATTTCAGAGAGAAATGCTCTAATTCACCGTTGGGCAACGGCGAATTCATGGTTGCCCAACGACGATTTCACTGTTGCCCAACGGTGAAATTGCTATTAGGTGTAGAGTTTTAGTAAGAATTGCATACGTAAAACGGGACTTCCTCTGGACTTATATTTTGTTTTCCTATCTTTTTGTTGTCTATTTCATAGAAGAAGTAGAAGGTCTTTTGATTTTTTCCTGTATCAACCTTTTCAAAAAATGTTATTTGTGAGAAATAATTTTTA
>CAQBGY010000451.1:3228-3838 GCA_948759685.1 uncultured Eubacterium sp. | reverse complement strand
TCGGGAAGCCCACAAAAAGGACAGTGAGAGTGCGCCCCAGACCACCGTTGCCGATAAACTGAAAGAAAATCTGGAAGCAGTCGAAAATTTCAAGGGCAGCCGTTTGGAAAAACTGGCAATGCTTTACTGCAAGCAGCTCGGTATCAACTACAAAAATTTATCGGAAGAAGAATTTCGCTGGCTGATTCGGATTCTCCAAAAATCAAAGAAAATGGGAACGCCTATCAGTCAGAGGAAAAAACGGTAAAGAAAAACCGCTGTTGCATGGTGCGTTAGTTTCCATGTAGCAGCGGTTTGTGCTATGGTTATTCAGTTAAATTTCAAAGGATAACAAGTTAATAGTTATTTATCTCTATCTTTCTATCATTAACAAGTTTTTCCTTTATTTGATCGATAAATGGTCTCATTCTGCGATATGCTTTTCGACTTAACTCTAACTCATAACTAATACCTTTTCTCCTTTCCGCAATAATATGAATACCATTTCGATATGAATAAATCTCAATTATTTCAGAAGCTAAATCCACTTCCTCACCGTCTGTATTAACAAACTTGTGAATCAATCCCAATCGTTCTGCTGTTCTATATTTATCATCAAATCTAATTTGTG
>CAQBGY010000451.1:0-3218 GCA_948759685.1 uncultured Eubacterium sp. | reverse complement strand
ATGATACCTATTACCACCAATATCGTAATTTCTTGTTTTTCTTTTTTCTTTCTTGCATAATAAAAAGGAACAATTACTTTTCCATCGTGTAATAATGTATCTTGCAATATCTTTTGCTTATCTTGAGGAATTGATATTTTTGTTGGAATTGTATGATGAATTAAGCAATCGAATTCATCAGTGTCGGAATAGTATGTATTTAACACATTTTCTATTACAGCTTCGTATATTGATGCATAGGCAAGTATTTGGTTACGCACTTCAAATACTAAATTTTCATTGCTTGCTTCAATTCCCTCATAAAGTTTATATGCAAACCTAATCGCTTTAAACTCTGCAATAATTCGATTTTTCAACTCTATATCCTGAATAAAAGAAAATTCATTTTCATACCATGAATCTGGGGGTAAATGATTGGTACAATATAGTTGTATTTCATTTTTAAGTTTTTCTGAAAAAGCCATTTAATCTCCTCTCCGTTACGATTTTATATTTGCAATGACCATTCTACCATACCATTATGAATAAATCATCTCATGCAAAATAATTTCTTCTGCTCGGTTGTGAATGCTATTGCAACGCTGCACCCATTCCATTTGACGGGTACGCTTCAATTCCGCGGTCACACCCTCGGCAGCTTTCATCTGTTCCATAATGGTGTCTAACCGTTCCTGTGCCTGTTTGTTCAGATCTGAAAGATATGTCCACAATTCTCCGTTTAGTATCAATGTGTTCAATCTGGCTGGGTGGACTTCTCTTAAATATTCCCGGTGCATCCGTCCGTACTTTCCAATGAGCCAGTGTTCCTCCGACAGTTTCAAGTCCGGGATATAGTAATCGCCAATCAAAGTAAAATGCAGACCATTCTCTTCATCATAAATATGTTTCTTTAATTCGCTCATATTTTTAATCTCCTCATTCTGGTTTGTTGTTTCTGCAAGTCTGGCTCTCCAGAAATATTGGTAAATCATTGGTAAAATTGAAAATGGAACACAAGAACTGCTATTTATAGAAGTATTTAAGACGATTTGAGACTTTTTATTCTGAACAGTAAATCCTGCCGTGGCAGACGAAAAGTATTTTAATCATGTTGTTTCTCCTTCCTAATATGCCTCGATTTGCCGTGTTTTGGCGCGATTTGCGAGGTTTGCTTTTTTCGTGGAGATTGTGAAAAATGTAACGAAAATGGCAAATCGGGGCAAAACGGGGCATATTGATTCCGTCAATCGTAGTAAAAACGTAGTAGGAATTGGGGATTTTACTACTGTGGGGTTTTAACACGAGCCTGTGTTATAAAACAATGTATCAGTGGCTTTGATATTGTAATAATGTTTTTAAATGTCATACCTTGTTCTAATTCTTCACTCCACCGCCCAATCCCTATCTAAAAAGTTTGGAATTTCGTCCATTTGTATAGGTTGGTATTTCATTCCAAAAAAGTTATCCGGTCCTAAAAAACCTAGATTTGGATAACCAGTATTTTCCTGAGCAAGTTGTATCAACTTTTCATTCGACTCTATATCCATCTGAATCGTTTTGGAAATAAAATAATTCTCTGCATATGCAAATACAATATAATTCAAAAACTGGAGAACTTTCTGTTTTGATGAACTATTTAGTTGGTGCCTTAATTTTCTATATAATTTATCTCTTTTATGACAAAATGCTAAAATGACGCTTTCTTCTTTCAAAGGCAAAATCACCAAATGAAAAAACTGCATTCTCACCGTGTCTGACATATCAAAAACATCATTGACTTCATTCCCCTCTAAATCTTTCGCCAAAGCAATGGCACTCTGAATTGCAATGGGAACTTTATAGGGTAACACAGACCAATATAATATCTGATATCCGCCCGCAATATTTTTATCAGCAATGTCCTTATGAAACTGTAGTTCTTCTGTATAATCTTTTACATCTAATTCTTTAATCTCTTCCAAATCCTCCAAATTAGTATAAGCATGAAATTCTTTTTGCAATTCACGATACAGTTCTTTTTCCTGTCCTCGTTTACTTAATTGCAATAGTATATTCTTTACTGCAATTTCCGCAAGCATTTTATCAGTGGGCATTGCTTTTAAATTCTGCTCGTTCTCATAATCTTGAAAAAACGTCCCATCACATTCATTGCATATAAAATGAAATGTACCTGAGTTATTAACCCCTTTTTCAATATCTATAACATCTATTCCCATCAACACTGACGCATGTAACACTTTTCCATTCTCGGCAATATTCTTAAGTGATAATTGCGGAACCGAATGTGAATTGCAAAAACTTGTTTGAGGCTTTCCACATAAAATACATTTATCCGGTTTTGCACTATTTCTTGCTTTTGAAAGCAAATTGTTCACTTTTTTACGAACACCGATCATATCAGTTCCTTCAGGTGTATCAATTAGCTTTGGCATAAAATATCCTTTCACATCTTTCACCATTTTTCGCAAATCTTCTTAAGTATTCATTATAAAGCGTTTAGCTGATATACACAATATGTCTCTTTAATAGTTCATCAAAAAAATGCCCTGCCGAAGCAGGGCGCAAAACTCTCTTTATTCAGATCGCCCGGAACATCTTCTGTGAAACGGGCTTCTCCTCCTTGTTCTTTTCCAGTTCCTTTCTGGCGTTCTCCAAGTCCTCCATCCGGCGCAGCTCGTCCGTGGCATCCTCCAAGCCAAGGTGGGTGTAGGTATTTAACGTCACCCCGATATCGCTATGCCCCATCAGGTATTGGAGCGTCTTGGGGTTCATGCCCGACTCCGCCATGTTGCTACAGTAGGTATGGCGGCAGACGTGGGGCGTGATGTTCGGCATCTGCACCCGGTAGATATCGTTGTACCGCTTGACCATGTGGTTGAATCGGTGTTCCCAATGCATCGCCACCAGAGGGTTGCAGTCCTTATCCGTGAAAAGGAATCCGCTGTATCCGTCGATCACCTTTTCAAATCTTGGCTCTTCCCTGTCCTCGATAATCGCCCGGAAGCACTGCGCCACGTCCTCCGTCATGGGCAGCTTCCTTGTCCCCGCATTCGTCTTGGTGGATTCGATGACTAGCCGCATATCGGAAGTCCGCTGAAGCTGGTGGCCGATGTTGATGACCTTATTTTCCAAATCGATATCCTTAAGGGTCAGCCCGCAGAATTCTGAAATCCGCATTCCCGTATGGAAAAGGATATAGACCACTTCGTAATACTTGCAGTAGACATTGTCGTCATGGA
>CAQBGY010000450.1 GCA_948759685.1 uncultured Eubacterium sp. | reverse complement strand
CGTGACTGGAGTTCAGACGTGTGCTCTTCCGATCTCAAGCAACCTTGGAATTCCAAAACCAAATGAATGCAATAGTCAGCAAACTGGTAAAGGAGAATTTCGAACAACTAAATCAGAGCGTTGAAAAATTAAATGTTTGGCAGCAAGAAAATAAACAAATGATTTCTGATTTGACACGTCAATATACAAAGATGACTGCGGAATTTGAAAGGACATCTGCCGTTCTCACTAATGTTGCAGAATATGCAGCTCAATTAAGTGGAACGAGTGGTATGTTGGCAAAACTGGTTACCGAATTGCAGAAGGTAATGATAGAAGACACTAAATTCTCAACGATTACGGCTAAACTGTCTGAAACCGTAGATTTGACAAAAGACAATATGCTTAAGTTCGATGATTCTACCTCAAAATTGAATGAGTGGGTAAGAAAGCAAAGGAATTTCGTTGATGGTGTGCAGCTTTTAATTAAGAAATTGGAGGACTTAAGTTCTATACGTGATTACAATAACGAGTTTTGGCAAGATACCAAAAAACAGTTGGAAGAAGGGGTTGGGTTCATTAAAAAAGGTAGTGAAAGTCTGAATGCTCAACTAACGGATTTGGATAAACAATTCTATTCTAGGTTAAGCGCGACATTGGCTGAATTAGATTCTTGCATACAAGCAATGATTAAAAGAAAATAAATATGACAAAGCATAATGTTTGGATGTCCGTGTCCGACTTGATGACTGGACTAATGGTTATATTCTTATTTGTTGCTATTGCATATATTAGCAGGGTAAATAAAAATGCAGATGTATTGGCGCAATATATAGAGGCTCGTCAAAAACTGCATGATAAATTGGTGGATAAGTTTAAAACAGATACGGCAAGATGGGAAATGGTGATAAAAGGGGATTTATCTTTGCGATTTATTAACCCTACCGTTCTTTTTCAAACAGGTTCGTGGGAACTAACTCCTGCATTCTGTAATATATTAGACGAATTTCTCCCTAAGTACTTTGATGTTTTGCTGACAGATTCATTAAAGAATCATATTAGCGAAATTAGGATAGAGGGGCATACTGATCCAACATCATTCCCTACATTGGCGTCTGACCCATATATTGCAAATGTGATTTTATCACAACGTCGCTCATTGAGCGTATTACAGTATTTTCGTACTATGCCTACATTTCAAAAATATACATCAGAACAACGACGAATGTTGGAATATTGGTTTACAGCCAATGGGTTATCTTATGGAAGGACATTGGATCGTCAAAACCAGTTAACGTATGACTCTGGAAATTCTATTGATTACGAAAAATCACGAAGGGTTGAATTCCGGATTATTACAACAAGTGAGAAGATGATAGAAGAGTTCGTAAAGAAAATCAATAACTAAAATGGAAAAAGAAAAGCCTATTTATAAATTCTCAAAATCAAAGAATGTTTTAAAGGAGTTGGGGTATCAAGTAGAAAAAGCTGAAGCTTATCGACCTATTAAACCTGTTGATGTTTCTATTGAAAACATCAAAGATGGAACTATTGAGATTACGGATGATGGTATTTTTTTTAAAACTTCTGATGGACAAAAGCACAAGGGGTTTATGTATAAAAGAGAATATTATTTAGCACGATATGGGAAACCACGTTTTCACACTCGTAGTTGCAAAATCATTCAAGAATTTAAAGTACGAGGTTCGTTTGCTGCAGAATATCGTTGGAGTAATGATGGTAAAGTACAAGTTTGTGATATGGATGACAATTTTATAGACAAAACCGTTGACATACTTCCGCTATGTCAATATTGTGCGGAAATTCAAAGAAGCGGACAAAGTGATATCTATAAGGATAGCGAAGAATTTGTGAATGAATTGAAGAAAGCCATTCCACAGGAAACAGTGACAAATGTTGATGTTTTAGGCTATACAAAAGAATGGCAAGATATCAGTAAGCATTATAGAGAAAAGCATAAATACACTTGTGAACGATGTGGAATCCATATTACGAATTCTTTTGATTATGGCTATATCCATTGCCATCATCGTAATGGGAATAAAACAGATAATCGTGATGAAAATTTAGAGTGTTTATGCATAGAGTGTCACTCCAATGTAGATAAAAGCCACGAAAATCGTTTTTCTAAGGGGGCGAACGGTATTTGCTTACAGGATTTTATTAAAAAATATAGAGGGAATAAAACTTTGTAATCATCTTTCAAGAATGATAATGCGATGAAGTTTAGGATGTAACTGGAAGATAGTTTTGCAAGCCTTGCAAAAGAAGAAATAGAGAGTTTTATTGCAGTATCTTTGTCTCTTGAATTGAATAATGAGTGGCATCTTTTAAAATAATTGAATAAAAATAATAAGAGTATGAAAAGTGTTTTGGTTTTTGTGTTTGGCTTGATTGACCTAGTGCTTCATTATTGGCTTGCAATTTTGATTTATTGTTTTGTAGGGTGGCTTCTATGTGATATTCATCCGGGAGAAACATATAGCTGGTATTCAGGTATTTGGCATGGATGTTTTATCGTTCCTAATTTTATTAGGAGTCTATTTGGTGATGTTTTGTATAAAGCTGACTTTTATACGACTGCGTATAATATATTTTATTGGATTTTTAGTATTATCACGGTTCTTTCTTTTATATTTGGATCTAGACGATAGTGAAGACATCTTATGAGCTGGATGCTGATAACAACGTTAATATGGGCGGGGGCTTTGGTCGCTTCTTTTTGCTCCGAAACTTATAGGGAATTATGGTGTGATGCCTTTATTGGCAATTGGGCGGAGGTAAGTGAAGACAACAGGAGGAGGTATGGAACGGTGGGGAGCTATTTAATGAATGTGCTAATCATTTTCATCCAGATTGCTTTCTTCTTATTTTTTGTTTGTACTTCCGTTTCTTTATATTTTTATAGGCCTTCCAATACGCTTGTATAATAATTGTCTAAAGAAAGAGGAAGGGAATACAATATCTGATAGCGAAGAAAGCGAGGAGAAGCAAAAAACAGAGAAATCATGGGCAGAACGAAATATAAGGTTGTTCCATTTTCCCGGTAAAATACCGTTCGATTTTGATAGAGACTGCTATATTTATGTGGAGAATCATTATGACGAACGTATTAATCGGTTGATAGAAATACATTGGGAAGAAATAAGTGAAATCTTTCAGCGATATAATTTCCGGTTCATTTATATACCGAGGTGGAAACCGGATACTTCTGCGCTTCGTTTAGCGAATCTAAAGAAGGATTCGGATGGAGTGGAGGTATACCTTACGTCAATGACTACGTTTCAATATGTAGCACATCTGTGCAAGGTGCTGCATTTTGATTTCAATGAAATGGAGAGTGGAATCTTTCACTTTGCCGGTTTTTTGTCTAGGGATGACAGGCTGTATGGAAGAGATATTGACAGCAGCAGATTTACACTCTTTTTGATGACCGATTTGACTGAAGATAATATTGAATGGTTCTTTACAGAGTATTGCAAGGTGATAGAAAATAGTCGAAGCTATAGCATGGGTGGTCCATATATGTCTGTTGTGACGAGATACACGGAAGCTGAATCGTGTGAACTTTGTGGAAAAGACCAAATAGTAATTGCGGATTATAAATTTCCTGTGGATATGAAAGACATGGCAGAAAATGTAAAGAGAGAAATAGAGGCTTTGAAGGAGGGCGGATATTATGAATTACTGCTGCATACATTGGGTAGCGGGATAGTGGATGATTTGAAGGGAATGGAACTGACTCCTTCTTTAAGCCGGATGCAGATAACGGATGACTTTAAAATTTGGTTGACGGAGATAAAACAAATACAACGTCTTCTGCAAAGGCGTCAGACGCACTTC
>CAQBGY010000449.1 GCA_948759685.1 uncultured Eubacterium sp. | reverse complement strand
AGAGTACTTTCTTTGGTTATGATTGTAATTATGACAGTTGGTTACAGGAGGATCATTTAAAGATGTTCAAGCCGCCAGCAATCCTTACTTGAATTACAAATCAGTTTATGTGGTAGCGGGAAAAACGTTCAAAGTGAAAATGTTAAATGTACCAAAGGGAGCAAAAATAAAGTGGCGTAGTACAAATAAGAAAGTAGCAACAGTAAAAAAAGGAAAGATTAAAGGCGTCGGTAAAGGACAATGCAAAATCAAGGCAAAATATAAGAAAAAAACTTATACTTGTAAAGTTAGAGTTCAGGAAAATTTAGTAGTGACTTCTAAAAAGTTTACAAAAGTAACTTTAGGAATGTTAAATGTTAAAATGGATGTACAGAAAATAACTTATACAGAAGATGCACAGCCAATATATGCAGGTAAACCGGGACAGTTTCAATTAAAGTTATACAATACTAAAAAGTCAGCAAAATGGAAGTCAAGCAACAAAAATGTTGCCACAGTTAATAATAAAGGATTAGTAATTGCGAAAGCGAAAGGTAAATGTAAGATTACAGCTGTTGTGGCAGGGAAAAAGTTATCGTGTGCTGTAACGGTAACAGATTATCAGGATCCGGTAAAAGCAGCAAATCAGAAAATAATTTTCGAAATGTTATCCAGACTAAACAAGGATAGAATAAAAGTAAAAGCACAACCTTTAAAAATGCTTGATAAATTAATTGAGATTGCAGATATCAGAGCGACAGAGATATCTAAAAAATGGTCTCATGAAAGACCGAATGGTGAAAGCTTCAGCACTGTTTATAATCAAGTAGGTTTTAAGAAAGGAAAATTAATTGGCGAGAATTTGGCCTACACAGCAGATAAGCCGGAAGATGTTTCAAAGTTTGTAGCATATGCTTATAAACATTTATATGGTGAAAAATATCATAGAGAAAATATGTTAAATCCGAAATATGAATGTGTTGGAATAGGATATTTTGATGCCGGAAATATGACTGGAGATTTTGGAGAATTACTGATTCAGTCATACTGGACACAAGAATTTTATACAAAATAAAAAATTTAATAATTTACTTTTTTTGGAAAGTATGGTAAAATTAGTCTATAACAAATGAGCGTATAGACTAATTTTTTTATTTTTTTACAGAAACTTGGAAACGTTTCCGAAAAGTGAATCAGGAAGAAATACTTAAAATGAAAAAGGGTATTGATTCATAGATGTTCGTCCTAGTAAAAGCGGGGGTTTTACTAGGACGAAGTTGGGTATACATAAAAATTCCAAAATTATTTTATTGACATTAAAACGGATAATGTTATAATTAGTATAAAATAAAGCGATGACGAGGACAGTAGATTATCTGGAGGGTCACAGAGAGAGGTGCCGTGGCTGAGAGCATCTTACAGAAGGGTAATTGAAGACTACCTCTGAGTGACTCTAATCCAGTCCGGTGATTCCGTTATCATCACAATGAGAGGCTCTTAAATTTAGGAGCAATCAGGGTGGAACCGCGTATATTACGTCCCTGTTTATGGAAACATAAACAGGGACTTCTTTTTTGCTACTGTTTAGCACAGCAAAATCAAATAAACAAAACAAATATGAAAGTTTACTTTCATATTTGTGACTGTTTATTTGATTTTATTGAGCGTTCAGCTCAAGCGAGATGAAGAGAAGCGTAATCGAGCTGTGATAAACAGCATAGTAAAATCTTAAACAAGGAGGAAAATTATGAAGATTACATTAAAAGACGGCTCAGTAAAAGAATATGCAGAGGCTATGAGTGTCAGTGATATTGCTTTTGACATTGCAGGTGGTTTAGGAAGAGCAGCCTGTGCAGGAGAAATAGATGGAGAAGTAGTGGATTTAAGAACTACTGTAGATAGAGATTGTACTTTGAATATTTTAACATTCAAAGATGAGGCTGGAAAGGCGGCTTATCGTCATACAGCATCTCATGTCTTAGCAGAGGCAGTAAAGAATCTTTTTCCAGAGGCAAAACTGGCTATCGGACCATCTATTGATGATGGATTTTATTATGATTTTGACAGCGAGCCTTTTTCCAGAGAAGATTTGGATAAAATTGAAGCAGAGATGAAAAAAATTATAAAAAAAGGTGCAAAGCTTGAAAGATTTACTCTTCCAAGAGAAGATGCCATTAAATATATGGAAGATAGAAATGAACCTTATAAGGTGGAATTAATTAAGGATTTACCGGAAGATTCCATTATATCTTTCTATAGTCAGGGAGAATTTGTAGATCTCTGTGCAGGACCTCATCTTATGAATACAAAACCAATTAAAGCATTTAAACTAATTTCCTCCTCTATGGCATATTGGAGAGGAGATTCTGATAAAGCAAGACTTCAGAGAATTTATGGTACAGCTTTTGATAATAAAGAAGCGTTAAATGAATATCTGGAAATGCTGGAAGATCAGAAAAACAGAGACCATAATAAGCTTGGACGTGAAATGGAACTTTTCACAACAGTTGATGTAATTGGTCAGGGTCTGCCGTTATTACTTCCAAAAGGAACAAAAATGATACAAAAAATGCAGAGATGGATTGAGGATTTGGAAGATAATGAATGGGGATATACAAGGACAAGAACACCGCTAATGGCAAAATCTGATTTGTATAAGATTTCCGGACATTGGGATCATTATACAGATGGCATGTTTGTATTAGGGGATGAGGAAAAAGATAAAGAAGTTATGGCACTTCGTCCTATGACATGCCCATTCCAGTATTATGTATATAAGGCAAGCCAGAAATCTTACAGAGATTTACCATTAAGATATAGTGAAACATCTACCTTGTTCAGAAATGAAGACTCGGGAGAGATGCACGGCCTGACACGTGTTCGTCAGTTTACGATTTCAGAAGGACATTTAATTGTACGTCCGGATCAGATGGTAGAAGAGTTTAAGGGATGTCTTGCGCTTGCAAAACACTGTCTTGAAACATTAGGAGTGGAAGAAGATGTAACATATCATCTTTCAAAATGGGATCCGGAAAATAAAGAAAAATACATTGGTGAACCAGAGGTTTGGGAAGAGACAGAACAGCACATCAGAGAAATTCTGACAGAACTGAATATTGAGTTTACAGAAGATGTTGGAGAGGCTGCGTTCTATGGACCGAAGGTTGATATTAATGCGAGAAATGTATATGGAAAAGAAGATACGATGATTACCATTCAGTGGGATGCTCTTTTGGCGGAACAGTTTGATATGTATTATATTGATGAAAATGGAGAAAAGGTACGTCCTTATATAATTCATAGAACATCTATGGGCTGCTATGAAAGAACACTTGCATGGTTGATTGAAAAGTATGCCGGTAAATTCCCTACATGGTTATGTCCTGAACAGGTAAGAATTCTTCCGATTTCAGAAAAATACGAAGATTATGCACAGTCTGTTGCAAAAGCTTTGAAGGCAAGACATGTTGATGTGACAGTTGATTCCCGTTCAGAAAAAATCGGATATAAGATTCGTGAGGCAAGACTTGATAAACTTCCATATATGCTTGTAGTTGGACAACAGGAAGAAGCTGATGGAACTGTTTCTGTAAGAAGCAGGTTTGCAGGTGATGAGGGCGTTAAACCGTTGGATGATTTTATTAATCAGATTTGCAAAGAAATTGATACAAAAGAAATCAGAAAAATAGAGGTGAATAACGAAACTCATTAACAGAAATGTTAAAAAATGGAATTTTATAATTGAATAAATTTTAGTAAAGACTCCACAATATTTGTATCGGGATTCCGAAATAAATATTGTGGAGGTTTATTATGACAGTATTAAATTGTAGTGTTAAAAATTGTTACTATAATAAGAATTCAA
>CAQBGY010000448.1 GCA_948759685.1 uncultured Eubacterium sp. | reverse complement strand
ATTTCTCTCCGAAAACTCACTTCTGTTAACAATCGTTTTTAAACAAGCTCTTAAACCATAAAGTTGGAAAAACCAATGTAGAAGGGATTGATTTAATTGATGAATCAAACCAAATTTGTGTTCAGGTAAGTAGTAGGACAGATCTGACCAAAATTAAAAATACAGTTAATTGTATCGCAAAACTTGAAGACCTTGATGGTTATCGCCTCATATATTTTGCATTAACTGAGAAATCAAATAAAAAAAGGACACAAGATTTACCATGTGGAAAGACTACGTTTTCATTTTCACAAGATTATTATGACTTTTCAAGTATTATAAAATTAATTAGTTCACGTCCCTCCTTATCCGGCAAAATATATAATATACTCAAGGATTGGGTCGGAGAATCTCCGATAGATCAATTAATAGAAACATCTTCAACCCAGTCAATAGCTAATCTTGAAGAATATTATCCACGAATAGTTTCAATTCCTGCCGAAAATGAGTATCAAGCATATTTTCAAAAAGAACAGTATCCCTCAGATACACTATATAATTTTGTCTCAGGAAAAGTATCGGGGTTTGAGAATAAAAAACTATGGCTATTAGTAAGTGCAGCACAAGTGGGCAAATCCCATGAGGCAATAAATTTATTTCATAAACTACAATCTGATGACACAAACTATCCTATTTTAATCAAAGCTCGTGACTTCAATAATGATGCGATATTGCTGCCATTTTATGCACCTTTGCGCAAAATGGTTTTAATTGTTGATGGTTTTGATGAACTGCACGAAGATAAGCGAAATAGGCTACATAGAATAGTTGAAGATTTATCTAAGGAGAATTCGGAATTGAGAATTGTTATAACTTGCCGCAGAAACTATATAAACAGTGGTATGTTGGCAAGTTTCCAAAGACTAAATTTAGAAAGTCTTACATTAGATACAATTAAAAATGTCATCAAGAATAATGCCATTGATTTTGGTTCATTCAGCGATGAATTGATTTCAAGGAATTTATGGGAGTTGGCTTTTGAACCGTTTTATCTCAATTCACTTATTTCGATTTACAGAACTAATGACAGTTTGCCCTCAGATAGAATGGATATAATCAAAACTATTATATCCAAAAGCTATGAAACAGATGATTCCATATTTCCTGCCGGCGATATGTCTTCTGAAACATATGGAGATTCCATGCTAAGTAAAATAGCATTTGTTCTACAGCTTTCAGAACGGAAAGAACTCACAGAAACCGAACTAATTGACAGTTTCAGATATGATAAGGATAAAATATCCCATTGTCTAAGATTTGCGATATTCAAAAGATCTGAAGATAAAAAGTATAGCTTCACAAAAAACATATTCCTTAATTATTTCGTAGTTCGTATGCTTTTAAATAGAACAGCAGATGAAATACTGAAGTTAGCAGAACTGCGTGATGCTGAGTATTCATGTGTAAATCCTGCATGGCTTGATGTGTTTGAACTACTAATGGCAAGTTTAGAAAAGAAAGGCGATACATATAAACAATTAGTTGAATGGTTGTCAAAACATGATAAAATTAGCATTATTAGTTTAGACCCGCATAGTCTGCCGAGAACTGTTGTTATTTCTACGTTTAAAGATTTGTTGATAAAATATAAACGCCTGGGCATATCTGGTCCGAATGATTATAACTATAGTTTTCATAGGAGATTAGCCAATCATTGTATATATCGAGAATCTTTAGAATTAATTGTTTCTGAATATGAAAGCGTGGAAATCAAAGATGGATATGGTTATCTCTTGTTTTCAACAGTCGCATCGCTCAGTTCAGATATAATACAGACTTACGGTTTAGAGGACAAACTGATTAAGATTACTTTTGAACATATAAAGAAGAATACATATGCTGACGATAAAAAATGGTTCATATATGTTCCTTTAGAAAACAAGATTTTTCATAATTCAAAAACAACAGATTTCTTGATTAGCATTTATCATTCACCAAATCAAATGCTACTTAAGGAAATTGTATCTCTAATATCAAAACTGGTTGATGTAGATGAATATATAAATTTCATAGCAGAGAATATTGGGGATTATAAAAGATATACCGACAAAAACAATGTGAGTCATCCAATTGATGAAGAACTCGTCGATTTTGTCTTCTCAAGAATCAAAAAAGAGCATAATCTATCTACTGCAATGAATTGCTTGGTAGAGAAATGGATAGCAGAGAGGGGACATACCTCAAGCGAGGAAAAGGCATATAACTCTTTCATCAATCTGCTAACAGTGATTGAGCGCTCTATGGAGGTAGATGTAAATGCTGAATTGCTGGAACTCATTGAATCAACTTGGCAAAAAATACTGATTAAACGAGTCTTTTCTGGTTCATTATTGCAAAAAGTTTTTTGCTCAATAAGAGCATTTATAGCAAAGTATAATGACGATCATAATAATCAGATAGACACAATTATTCAGAAAATGAGCGCATGCTTGAAAGAAGAAAATACCGGGCTAAAGTTGCGCGAACATCGTGCGATAATTTCATTGTATATATCACCAGGCGATGTAGATAGAATTGCGTCTAAAATGGACTGCTCCAGTGATAATATGTTTATATTGGAGTGGATTAAATCCGGCCTGGATCCCGAAATTGATAGCCGTGTTGATTTTTGGTTAGATTCTAACTTTAAACAATTTCGTAATAATCACGCAATTGATTGGGATAAGCATAAAGAAGATAGCAAACAGGTGTTAATTGACCATGATTTATTTATATCTACAATAAAGGATTTATTAAAAGAGGCAGGTGAAACGCCTATATGTAAGTATTTAGATGGCTTAGATCATAAGGATGTACCTACGAACACTTATATCTATTGGTTTTGTCAGACAGTTGAGAATGAGTTAAAGTTAAATTATTCTTCGATTGCACTAATAGCAAAAGCAGAAGACAAGCATTACTATGATGATTTTCGCATTGATATTATCGGGAATCACAAATTATCAATCACATTGTCGGATCTGCAACAGAAGGAGCTTGAGGTTGCAATTAATGACTTAATAGAGACCGCGACAGAATCCGTAATTATTGCATGTTTAATAATTGCGATTCGGTATGATATCAGACTTCCCGAACACATTATTATTGAGAATCTGAAATATGCGGCATTAACGCCTGATAATATTTCGCAATGCGATAGTCCTAATAATTTCTTCTCCTACGCCATAAAGCACTTAACTAAAGAAAAGCTTGATAGCGCCATACAATCATTGTTAGAGGTTTCCAAGTACGAAAACAATCAGCTGCATTTATTGCAATTAACTTCATATGTGATAAAAGAGCGATTGTTCAGATATGTGCAGCAGGTAATGAATATTGCTTGTAATCCTCGATTTAATTATTCACATATCATTGTAGATAGTCTTAATAGTATCGGTGAAAAAGGCAATCATATAATAAAACAATATTATAATACATTCCCTCCAAGCTTGCAAGTGTACGCTATAAGACATATTAGAGAATCGGAAGATATGCAGGATGAAATCATCTCTTGCATGAAGAATATAAGAACACAGGATTCTGACGAGAATAGCCGTCTGGCTTTATTTTATCTTTTATCTATTGGCGACAAAGATTCGTTAATTGATTTGCTAAATATATGTAAATCAAATCCGACATTTTTAGGAGACCTATATGATGCTCCAAGTCTAAATTATTCTTCGATAGAAGACCTTCCCATATTAATTGAAATACTTAAGATATCACATGATTTTAAGGCACAGTTTAATCAATGGCCTTCCCAATGTATTAGGGCTATTAAGAGGTTGTTTAAAAACGATTGTTAACGGAAGTGAGTTTTCGGAGAGTAATGA
>CAQBGY010000447.1 GCA_948759685.1 uncultured Eubacterium sp. | reverse complement strand
AACCTATCTCTATTCAACAAATACAATATCAACATATCAGCGTACTTTTGCTTCTTTTGCGCCAGAACAGTTTCTACTGATTCCGTTATAATAACTTCAGGAGGATAATCCATATCACTATTACTCTTTTTACTAAAAGCACATTGATTATATTCCTCAACGTTATAAATATTATTTAAAATGGAAACAATCCGAGGTGTTGTTCGGTAGTTTGTCTTTAAATTAAAAGAACGATTCAAGGTCAAGAACTTGCTTTCGAATGTTCCATCATAAGTCTTATATATTTGCTGCATTTTATCTCCCAACAAATACATGCTACCTTTGCTATTTTTCATAGATTCATAAAAGATATACAGAACATCTGCCGAAGTATCTTGGTACTCATCAATAAAAATCAATTGATATTTATCAGCTATCTTTCTCTTAATAACAGGAAACTTATCTACCATCCTTTTTGTAAAGCTAATTAAGTCATCATGTGATAGAGCACCTCGATAAAGCGAATTATATGGTGCCACATTATAAGAAATATTGTCAATATTATTATAGACTGTTTCGATATCTAACTGCCCATATTTTTCGATATACCTCTGATTACTCTCCTTAACATTCTCCTTATCATCTATATTTTCAATTCTCTCTTGAATTTTTTCTTTATAAATTTCCCAATACAAATCAATAACTGCTTTATGTGAAAAAAAACTACTAATAAAATGATTAATAAACGAATGGATTGTTCCAAAAAACACCCTGTCGCTATCAATATCCTTTCCCAATTCTTCTGCTGCCCTATTCGTATATGTAATGCATAATATATTATCCTCTTTATAAGTTCGTAAATGCTTATCCACCATCTTTCTAATAGTTGTGGTTTTCCCACTTCCTGCGGGTGCATTCACTAAAAATATATTCTCATTTATTTCATTAACCATGTTAATCCCTCACTTATGTACCTTGGTTCCATTTCTGTGACAAGCTTATTTAAAATTACTGAATACATAAAATCTGTTTTTTCACCTGAAGTGGATTTTAAAATATCTCTTAGTGAAAATTCTGAATCATGTTCGTTCTCCTTATTATTCGGAATAGAAAACTTCAATTTTGAATCTGTTCTTTTCTTAATCCATTCACTTCGCTTTAATTTTACTTCTACGCTTATTTTAAAATATTTTCCCAACATAGCTTCTTCAAGAGTCCTGGCATAACTATCCTGGTCAGTTTGATATGCTATATATATGAGATTGTTATCCAAAATATTTTTTCCTGCATTACTCCAATCATATAATTGTTCTACTTTAGGCTTTTTTTTGTTAGATTCGCCATAAAAATTCTTTATTGTAGCATTTGTTATTTCTGAAGCCCTAATTTCATCTGGTTTTGTACATTCCTTACCATAATCTAAGTCAGTGACGATAAGTGTTTTAATTCCCAATAAGTTTATTAACTTTCTATAATTATACGCATAAGCTCCTCCAACTTGTATAAATGCTATGTATTGTTGATTTAACTTTTCATAACGTTCTTCAGTCAATAATTTCTTTATTAATAATCTTTCTGTATCTCCCTCATATAGTATTGCTTTGTCTGCAAATACAATTTCAGAATAGCCTATTTCAAAAAACCAATCAAAGAAATTAACCAATTCTTCATCTTTTTCCACTCCGGATTTCTTTAACTCATTAATAAGTATTGATGGGTTATATAAACAGCTTCTAAACTTCCCCACTTTGCGAATTACTCTTAAATGGGAAATCCCTGCAACTCTAACCATTTCATTTGAATGTGTTGTTACTACACCTTGCAAATTCTTTTCCCTATAATAATTCAAAAGATACTTTATAAAAACCTGCTGCATTTGTGGATGCATATGAGACTCAGGTTCCTCAATAAAAAAGACATTTACTTTGAAAGGGTTCATACTTTTCTCATATTCTTTTAATTGAAGATGCATATATATCATGTTACTATAACCTAATCCCTGTGATGCTTCTCCCAAGTAGTAACCATCCACATAATAGGTAGCAGTGGTGATTCGTTGTAATAATTCGCTTATATCATCTTCTGTAACACTCATGTCAAGCATTAATTCACCTGTTTGTCCACCATTTGTACGTTCTAATGCTGTAATTGTGTCTTTAAGCGAATTTAAGGATGCCTCCCTCACTCTCTTATCTATTCCTCGCCCTTGAATAGGCTTTAACAGCTCATCTGGCAATGATTGAATCAATCCATTCCACCCTTCATCCAGCTTGACCATTTTTATCATCTGTTTACTCAACATACGCGAATGGTCAGAGTCATCATCATCCAGCGGTCTACTTGCCTTAATATATGTAAAATTAAATAAATTTCTAAATTCACTTACATCATTCATAGGGCACTTGTTCTCATATTTTTTATCACAAAAATAGCAAACCGGCTTTATCGAATTTAAATAAATTCTAACCAATAATTCCTGTAAATATCGTAGCTTTACTTCTTTATTCGGATCATCCAAATCCAAAAATCTTTGTTTAATTTTGTCAAAATTTTCTGTAAGCTTCTTTCCGAATAAATGCCTATTGATTTCATATGCATAAACAAAATAAAACGAGTGTTCTTTTTCATCCAAATCCATGATATAATCTGCAAAAAGTTTAATGTCATCCTCTAAAACATTATAAACTACCTGAATATAGACTTCTGTTGTTTTGATTACAAGCTTCTCGTCTTTATCAGATTCCGGCAGAATTTTATCGAGCAATTCCGTTTCTATTGCATCTATCCCATTATCATTCGTAAAAAAATTCTTAAACAGAGGATATACCTTATCAATCCATACTCTCATATTCTTAGCCGGAATGTCTGATTCGCTATATGTCACCTGCTCTTTTGACATCATATTTCTAATCAATGTTATCAATGATGTCTTTCCACTATTATTTGCTCCTGCTAAAATTGTTACATCATCATCAAAATCCAACACAGCCTTTTCAAATTGTCTATAATTGTTTATAATCATTTTTACAAGCTTCATTTGTAACCTCCATAATTAAAACTTTAGCTATAATTATTTTTCTTTTGCCATTATTATCTTAGAGTCAGCAAGTACTTCATAGAATCTCCCATCATTAGCAGTCTGGATTTTTCTGTAGTTTACCTTGACACCATCATCCAAATCAAGTCCTATCCGAGATAATGCCAAGGAACTGTTCAGAAATAACATGTGCAGCTTGCACAGGATATTTCTTCGAGGGTGCATATCAAAAAACGCAGGCGTAGCGGGCTACGGCGAGGCTTTTTGATATGTGCAATCGGAGAAATAGACAAGTCAAGATGTACAAGTTATTTTTGAATAGTTCCTAAGTGCAGAAGCTATAAAATCAAGGTTCTGTTCCAGTGTATCTTTTCCACATACTATTTTTAGCTGGACTCATTTGATTTTAACTGATTGAAACGATTATTACTTTCATTTTCCCCACACCTTATATTGATCTGAAATCAAATAACCCATAAGCGCCCATCCGCTTTGTATTATTTTTATGCATTTTTCTCTTGATACTCTTCTAATAAATCTTTTGCCAAATAGTCATCGCTCATACAATGAAGGTCTGATACACCGTCACGAATCAGTTCACGTTCCGTAGAACAATAGAAAAATCCCATTGCTTCCTTCACGGTTATGCCCGCAAGTTCAGCAAACTTCATAATGACTCGTCCGTATTTCATTTGCAGTAAGGTTGCGCTCGCCTTCATACACGATAACTCCTCTCAAATTTCAAATAATTGTCCATAATCTCCTGTCTGCGAAAACAGATTTGCAGATTTTGTTTTTCCATTGCAGATCGGAAGAGCGTCGTGTAGGGAAAGAG
>CAQBGY010000446.1 GCA_948759685.1 uncultured Eubacterium sp. | reverse complement strand
TTTCCAATATCTATGAGGAAGTGCTGAAGCTTACCGATAAACCAATTACGGCAGTAGCCACACATATTCACTGGGATCATATTGGAGGGCATAAGTATTTCCCGGATTTTAATGCTCATGCTGATGAATTGGATTGGCTGAATGGTAAATTTCCTTTATCAATCGAAACGATAAGAGAGATGGTCGTAGACCGCTGTGATTTACCCGAAGGTTTTTGCGTGAGCGATTATGAATTATTTCAAGGTATACCAACAAAAGTTCTGACAGATCATGACATCATTGATATTGGCGGCAGGGAGATTGAAGTGCTGCATACACCCGGACATTCTCCGGGGCACATATGTTTCTGGGAAAAAAGCAGGGGATATTTATTTACGGGCGATTTGGTGTATAAAGATATTCTGTTTGCGTATTATCCGTCTACTGACCCGGAGGCATACCTCGATTCTTTAGAAAAAGTTGCGGCATTGCCTGTGAAGAAAGTGTTTCCGGCACACCATTCATTGGATATGGAACCGGAAATCTTAATTCGTATGCGGGAAGCGTTTAGAAATCTCAAGGCGGACGGAAAACTTCATCATGGCAGTGGGACATTTGATTATGGAGATTGGGGAGTATGGTTATAGGAAATAGGCTGCGACAAAGGTAATGCTCCTTTTGGTGATGATTGCTACATGGTGCTAGCACCATGTAAGTTAGAGTAGATAAGGAAAATGATAATATGGCAGTTTGCAATTATAGGCGGATTGCCATATTTTTGTGGAAAAATGGGCGTTTATGTGGTAAAATATAAGTGCAAAGATAAAAACACAACGCAAGGCAACCTTGCAGAACTGGTAGGTAGTCCAGTCGCACCGATTTGGTGTAAGTAGCCCTCCCTCCTTAGGGTCGTCCGTTCTTTGTTCATTACAATTATTTTAAGGAGGAATTGTCATGGACAAAGTATCGGGAAAATTGACAGTATTTTTTGAAGAGCCGTTTTGGGTGGGAGTGTTTGAACGTGTATCAGATGGAAATCTATCTGTATGTAAGGTGACGTTTGGAGCAGAACCAAAGGACTATGAGATTTATGATTTTGTTTTGAAAAATTACTATCAGTTACGATTTAGTCCGGCTGTGGAAACTGATGTAAAAGAAGCTGGTCGGAATCCTAAACGGGTACAGCGTGAAGTACGGAAACAGGTACAAAATGCCGGAATAGGAACAAAATCGCAACAGGCTTTGAAATTACAGCAGGAGCAGTTGAAAACTGAACGTAAGATTGTGAGCCGGGAACAACGGGAGATAGAGAAACATCGACAGTTTGAACTAAAACAGCAAAAAAGGAAAGAAAAGCATAGGGGCAGGTAACGCCCTCATTTTTCTACCAAATTGCGCAAGGTTAAAGTTTTAAAAACGTTTATTTTGCAAAGAATTTCAGCTATAAAGTGCTAGTAACGGTATTTTGCAACATGGCTGTTCGATTAAGGAAAGTGTTGCGTAATAGGAGAAATAGAGTTCCATTGGAGAGTAGGAGGTATTGAATGAGCAGTCGTATTGAGAATTTGGGTGACTATAATAAAGTGAGGATAGATTTGCAAAATGCAGGAGGAAATTTAGACATTCTTTATGGAAAAATTGGAGCAACAGCAGTTGCAAAAGCTGCTCCGGCGTTGTTGGTTGCAGGGGCAGGGATATTTTATATAAGCCAAAAGGGTGTTCAGCTTTTCAAAAAGAGAAAAGAGATGATAAAAAATGAACCAGAATTAAAAAAGCAATTTAAAGAAGCATTGGAAACTGAAATGCCTGATGAAGAAGATTTGTGATACCCGTATGATGGGAAAATTGGACATTATGAATATCTGTCAAAACTGTTATTCAATATAATTAAGAGAAAACGGATG
This sequence comes from uncultured Eubacterium sp., assembly GCA_948759685.1. The sequence goes on along the minus strand of CAQBGY010000446.1, from coordinate 1,969 downwards.
GAGTAAGTATGAGAACAATCGGATTAAGGGTCACTCCTAAAATAATATACTTTTGTGTTGCTGAAAGAGAAGAGGACAATGTAACAATATTAGTAGTGGATAAAATTGTTGTACCTATTGCATTAAATATACCAGATAGATTAAGTTTTCTTAGAATACTTATATATACTATTATTAACCAATATGAGATAGATAATGCAATAATACGTAGGCTGGAAGATAATGCTCAAAAAATCGATCTAGGAAGAGCTAATATAGAAGGTGTAATACAAGAATTGATTTCAAATTGCAGGATACAAAAATACAAAACAAGTAAACTTGCTCAATTAGGGATAATTTTAGAGCGGAAATTAACAGAAATAAAAGCTTGCGTAGATGGTGATAATTTGTTTGATGTAGATAATTGGGACAAATATAAAAAAGAGGAAAGAGAAAGTATATTATGTGCCTTGGCGGCATCAGAATTATAGGAGAGAATTATGTTTGATATTAGAACAGAGGTCGATTTAGAGAATATGCAACCTTTTGGAAATACAGAGGGTAAAAATTCGTCAGTTTTTTTAGCTAACGATAAACAATTGCGACAGCAGTTTATTGTAAAGAAAATAAAAAAGGCAGATATTTTTAAAGATTTTGGTAATGAAAATGAGGATAATCTGTTTTTAGAATCGAGTATATTATATAAGGTAAGTCATCCTAATATAACAGAGATACAATATGCCAGTTTTGACGAAAACTTTGTATATATGGTTATGCCCTATTATAGAAACGGATCTATACAATCACTACTTGAAAGCAAAAACTTAACAATGAGGGAATTTGTAAGGATTTCATTAGATTTTTTAAGTGGTTTGCTGTTTGTCCATTCTAACAATTTAGTCCATTTTGATATTAAACCTACTAATATATTAATAAATAATAATGGAAAGGCGGTTTTAACAGACTTTGGTTTGGCGAAATATCTTGATGAAATAACTGAATTAGCAAGTCCTAATAAACTATACTGTACACATTGGCCACCTGAATATTTTATTTCAAATCAAATGGGTAGGCAGGCAGACATATATCAAGCGGGTATAACAATGTATAGATTGGTAAATGGTGATGACCTATGGAATCGGCAGGTTGCCAATTTTAGTAAAGAAGATGTGAAAAATGGTAAATTCCCGAATAGAAAAGAGTATCTTCCGCATATACCAACTAAAATTAGAAAAATCATAAATCGCTGTATAGAGATAGATGTTGATAAGCGATATGATACGGTTTTAGATATAATTAACGATATATCAAAAATTGATGGTAGGTTAGACTGGCAGTACCAAAGGCTGTCTGTAGATAAAGAAATGTGGACTAATATTGAACGAAATATGGAAATATGCATTTCTTTAAATCAAATGGGAGATACTTTTAATATGCAAACATCGAAAACAAATTTAGAGAGTAAAAAAGTATCTAAAGTTTCTAATATGTGCCAGAATAATATTTCAAAGGAAGATGCATATAAAGCGGTGGAAGAATTTACTAAATAGTATTAATAAGAAAGGGTGTGATTAGAATGTTCAAAAAGGTTACTACATCAAAACAACTTGAATATAAGCAATGCGTCAGCTATAAAGAGCAAATGCCTTATCATTCCCGACTTGCTAATTCTAATGCTGTTGATTTACGTAATAATTCTAAAGTTATAGATTTGAAAAATGGGTATGCAAAATTGATGCCAAAATGCAACAAAAGAATAACGTGACTGGCTCTATTTTGGCTCTAAAAATTCTGACTGGCACAAAAACGAGAGCGATTTTTGAAGAATATGGATAATAAATGCTTGAAAAATGAGGGAAAAATAGTCAGTTCAAGCTATCCGCCGAGGAGTTCGAATAGTCGGAGCTAAGCCGCAAAGCCAGTAAAATCAATGGATTGCGGCTTTTTTCTTCATTTTATTGCATTACGATTGCATTTTTTATTTCACTTC
>CAQBGY010000445.1 GCA_948759685.1 uncultured Eubacterium sp. | reverse complement strand
CTGGCAGCTATATCGAAATCTTCTTCCCGCGTCACAACGTCCGCTATATCGCTGTTACTGACGGCGTGGACAGTCTGAACCGGCAGGAGATGGACATTACCCCCCCTTCAAAAATATCCTGAATGATATGTATAGCCGGGATATTTCCAAGAAGGTGCTGGCGGGCTGGATGGCCCGCTCCCGGCAGGGGAAGTTTTTGGGCGGGCCTACTCCCTATGGCCTCATGCGCGACCCGGCAGATCACGGCCACCTGATTATCGACCCGGAAACCGCGCCCACAGTCAAGTTGGTTTTTGACTTGGCAGCAAACGGATACGGCATGATGCGGATTGCAAAATATCTGCTGGAACGCAAGATTCCCATTACCCGCGTCAAAGGCCCGATAGAATCCGAAGTGCGCTATTATTCTTGGGGCAATTCCGTAATCAGTAAAATGCTCCGCAATCCGGTCTACAAAGGCGATCATGTGGTCTGCAAATGCCACCAGAAGGCTATTCGCTCTAACACCTACAATTTTGTTCCCCGTGACGAGTGGGAGATCATTGAGAACTGCCATGAGGCGATTGTCAGCCGGGAGCAGTGGGATAGGGTGCAAAAGCTGATTGACCGCCGTCCTACCGTTTCGGGAGAAAACAGGTGTCCATTTTATAATCTGTTTCACGGCCTTGTCTACTGTGCTACTTGCGGAAAATCCATGCAGGTGCGCTATGAGAAGGTGGGCCGGACGGATATTGACCGCAGCACCAAGAAGAAGCGGGAGCCGATTGACAGGGCATATTATATCTGCCAGACCTATAACCGGCTGGGAAAGAACGCTTGCACCAGCCATAAGATTGAGGCCCGCGACCTTTACAATCTCGTGCTGTCGGATATTATAGAGCATGGCAAAATGGCCTTGCAGGATTCCGAGGCATTCTATGGGCGATTGACCTATCGGCTGGAACAGCGGTACACCATGGACGAAGGAGCCTTGAAGAAAGAGTTGGATGCCTTGGCGAAGCGCAATCAGGAAATTGACGAGATGTTTATGAGCCTGTACGCTGATAAGACCAAGGGTATTCTGACGGAGCAGCGGTTCTTCCGCATGACTGAAACGCTGGAGCAGGAACAGGCGGACAACAAGGTACGGATGCAGGCGATCACGGACGAGTTACGAACCGCCAACGACACGGAAGATGATGTGCGCCGGTTCATCGGAGAAATCCGGGAATATGCGTCCATCACCGAATTGGACGAGGCAATCTTGAACCGGCTGATTGATAAAATCATCATTAGCGCAGTCGAAGTCATTGACAGCGAAAAGGTGCAGAAAGTCCGTATTGTTTATAACTTTGTGGGCGAAATTGCCACAATAGACGAATAGTGTTTTGCAGTGACCCCTTTCTTTTATAGAGAGGGATCACTGTGAAGTTGCATGCGGACTGCGTAGAAATCAGAAATAACCAAATTTTTAATGAAATTGGGAGTAATAATGCAAATGCAAGATTTTTTTAAAGATGCAAGATATAAAAGAGCCTATTCCACCATATCCTTTGCTTTCTTTGTTTTTTTGGTTGAGATTTCAATATATGAAATGTTGAGAAAGTTTGAGATCAAACAGTATTGGCTGCTATTACCACTTGGCATGTATATACTAGGAACCACATTTGCAAAGCATATTAAAATTGTTCGAATTGTTATGGGGGCCCTGGAAATCAGCAGCATCTTATCTTTTGTACTTTTGTGTATCGGAATACGAAACGAATACATAGCTGAATTGCTAAAAAACCATTTCGAAATAATCGCAATTATTGCTATTATAGCTCTTTTTATTAATCTATATATTAGTCGAAATTCTACGACCAAAAATGTTGACACGAAAATAGAACCTAACTCGATACAGTTATTCAATCTATTCTATTTGAATACTTCCAAGGCGCATGAAATAGCCATGCTGATAGACAATAAAATTATGAAAACTATTGAGCGCGAGCAGGTTTCGGAGGAGCTTTTAAAATACAATGCATCATCCACTTTGGGGTTAAAGGATGTAGCATCTGCTGATATAGGTTACGCTATGGAGGATAATTCTAAAAAGAGAGTCTATGAAAACTTTGACGTTAAGACAACAAAATCGATTATGCTTCGGACAATATATGAAACTGCTCAAAAAAAGGACAGTGGGACAGATTCTTTAAAAATCGGAGATTTGGTACTATTTAAAAGTATTGAATTACAGCAGCGTAACATCGAAGATACTGTAATGATTTTGAATATATTACAAGATAGCAAAATAAAAAATCAAGCGAATGATGCAATAGAAATCAATGTGAATAAAATGATGGACAAAATGTTGGATGATTTCACAATTGATTATACATTTGAATATGTGTGCAAGTCTACGGAAGAAGATTCCAGCACTTTTATCATCCAAATACCTTATAAATCCACAGATAATTTTGAAAATGGCTATCAACACAATGATTTACAGTTAGGTAGATTGAGTTTAATTGGAATTTATCGTGGTAAAATTGATTTTTCAAAACGAGAAAGCATTTCTTCTAAGTTCTTAGAAATGATTTCAGATTCCTACAATCAAGTGAATAAACGCAAAGCAAAGCCAACTGAAATGAAACTCAGCTCAAGTGGTACTACTTCCCATGATATTCAATTTGAGTTTCACCATGAGAAATTGACAGATGAAATGCACTTAATTGACGTTATTGCAATTATTCAAGAGTTGAACTTTGATAGGGATGAATGACATGAATTCAACGCTTTACATCTATGATGGAAAAAATCTTAACGGTTTAAAAAGCACTCTAAATGAATATAAATTTTTCAGTATTGCTTATCTTTTCCATATGTGCGATACTTTGCCAGAGCTTAGCGACATAATTGCAGGTACTTTTGATAAAACTGTTATCGATATAACAAATTTAATAACAGATGGGAATTACTATAGGATCTTTTCTGAACGGTATTTATATATATTGTCAGAAAACATTCCCGATCTCCATTTTTGCATAAACTATAAGGTATTTGATAAGTTTACTGAGCGATTTCCGTATTTTTTTGAAGAGACAAATACAAATTGGGATTTTCATGATTTTGAAGGTGTTGAAGAACAAGTTGAGCCCTTTGCGACATCAAATCTGAATAGTAATTCCATAATATATACTTACAACGAAATATCTGCTGCAAAGGGGCTGCATGAGGCGGGAACTCTTATTTCCCTGTCAGATTTAATTGATCAATGTGAAGGAATATCGTTTCAGTATAATCTCGGAAAGATTTCTAAAATACTTGAATCGCAACAGATAGAATATGTAGACCTTTCATCAATTGTAAGAATGCTTAGACTTAGGCCAGACCTTATTTTCCCATTCGAAATCCTTATGCATCGCATTACCTCAATTAGAAAGGTGAAATATTGTGTAGAATATGCTCGCATATCAGACGTGGATGGCATTTTCCCATTGTGCTTTTCAGAAAAAGTTCCCATTGATAGTGCGGAAGACTTAGCCGAAACAGTAAGCGAGGAACCGACCACAATAAATATCCAGAACATAACTACTCTCGCAACAGAAATCTGTGAGAAACTTAGAGGGCACGATGCTTTTAAATCAGACTTTCAACATAATTTATTAAAGTTTTCTTTTTTAAACGGAATGGGAGAAAGAAAAATACTATCCATCATGTTGTGTGGTGATTCAGGTATTGGTAAAACACAGTTTGCTAAATTTGTGTCGCAAGTAATATTTCCTGGGGAACCGCTTATTAAAATTAACTTTGGCAATTATTCCACCGAAGGGGTTTTAAATAGCTTAATTGGCTCCCCTCTGGGATATATTGGAAGTGAAGAAGGCGGCGAGTTAATCAAT
>CAQBGY010000444.1 GCA_948759685.1 uncultured Eubacterium sp. | reverse complement strand
CCATCTGCAACAACTACAACTTCACATTCCCGTTTTCTATCTGTATCATGATAAACTTCTACATAAGCACCCACATATGATTTACCACCTGTATCTATCACACATTCACTTTCCCAGTCATCATATTCTGTATCAGGCAATATATCCACAAAAACACTTTGTTGCACCATAGCGCCTACTGGTATATTTGTTTCTAATGTAGGTAAAACATATATCATACCCATACCAATATGAGCACGTATATTTTCATGGAGCATTTTTTGTATTTCATATGCTTTATAGCCACACTCCTGAGGCATTTGCATACGAATATGCATTATAAACTTTCCTAATTCCGGCAATATTTGCACATCAAAAAAGCCCATCATTTCCAGTATAGACACAAGTTGTCTTTCTGTAATGGGGCTATCCTGCATACGAATTTTAGCGATAATTCTTTCCCTTCTAAAATCCAAGTCATAAGAAGGATTAACAGTAATACCATATTCATTTTCCAATTCTGTTATAATTTCGTCTGCTGTTCTGGTATGGTTATTTCTTTCCAGCATATTCACATAATCATAAACATATTTTACACTTTTTGCCAATCCTTCAAAAAGTCTTTTTGTTCCTCTTGCCTTTTGATTCAGCCATCTGTGAGGGATATGCTGGTATAAAAAATCTAAAAAATCATTCACATTCTATCACTTCCAAACTTCCTAATACAGGTGACTGTTTTGCTGAAAATACAATATTTTGAGTCGGGCTTGTTAACACAAAATCCTCTATTACTGCTGTTTTTTCGCTGTCTTTTGTATCATAAGCTGTTCTGATACAAACAATACAATCCACTACTGAAACCATTTCTATTGTTTTTTTACTTCTAAAATATTCTAAAAATGCTCCCTGCAATATTTCTAATATCCTATCCATATCGTAACCTTTTTTGAATATTGCTTTTTCTATTTTAATATCAACGGGCACAATTTCTGGTGCAACTGCTAATATACCGCCGTTATAAAGGTCAGCAGGTACATAATATTGTTCTAAATAACTTTGACATTTTTCAATCAATCCCCTTTCAGGAATATCTCCATTGTTCCCCCATATCACAATATCTGCTGTACCTGGTCCTCTTGCACATCTAAAACATTTTGCTTTTGTGACGCCTTTTACTTCAAGCGCCCATCTTTCCCAGTCAGCAGGGACACCTGCTCTTGCGGGGCGTCTTTTTCTTTCTAATATTCTTTCTCTGTAATCATCATCTTTTTCCACTTCCACGCCAGCCAAATAAATACAAGAATCTGTAACACTGTCAAAACCAGCCTGCGCAATTAAATTGATAGCACCATTTGAAACATTGCCAACTTCTCCAAACTCTGTACATTCTACAAGTACATCTGAAATTTGTTTTTCTCCTTGTGGTATATATTTTTGCTGTTCTGCAATGACTTCAAATTTAACAGGAGGTTTATTTCCTATTGCCGTAGTAGTCAATAAAAAGCCATCTGGTACAACTGTATCAGATGTAACAGGTGTAGCTTTATGAAGTGTTACAGCGTGAATCGCTTTCACACTGCCTTTTCTGTCTACACCAAAATCATAACCTTTATCATCTAAATTTTGCCCGCTTGCTCTGATTACAGTTAAATTTTGGTATACTGTTTTAGTCAAAAGTAAAAGCACCCACATACATTCCCTTAAAGCAATGATTAAATGCTTTGTAAACCAACTGTCTTGTAAATCGTCAAATGTTTTGCCTTCTCCCATAATGTTTTTGACTAATATTTCTGTTAATTCGTCTTTTGTAGGAAACATATTTTCACCTCCTGAAATATGAAATTAAAATCCGTTTAAAGTCCGTTAGCGATAGGAAAAACGTAGTTTTTCCAGTAAAGTTTTGTCCAACTTTTTCAAAAGTTGGTGGAGTTTGAGGCAAAGCCTCAAGGTTCTAACAAAACAATATTATTTTTAAAATTTTAATAAAAGTATTTAAGATTTTTTTATAGAATGTTTTTTATTTGTGGGCGTTGCCCACACCCACAAACTTTTTTGAAAAAAAGTTTGACAAAAAACTTTATCTTTTGTGAACGCAATTCTCTCATTATTTTAATTAAACAACAAATTTGAATACCGTTTCTACCTTATTAATTGAGCCAACATAACAATACTTTGCTCTCAAACTCGGCTTTTTTTCACCATCTATATCTACCCATTCAAAAGCAACATTTTCTACATCTGCAATACCTTCTGTTTTTCTCAGCACCTCCATACATTCCGCCTCTATCAATGCCTTGTTTGTTTCGCTGTAAGGTTTTCCCAAATATTCAAACAATTTAGAGCCATATTCATCATAAAATATGCTTTCTCCCATATCACATATTGCTCTAAAATACGCTTGCTGGTCAACACAATCTTCCCCCTCTACCATACCAATATCATCACCTGTCCATATCACTTCCCCATTCACCACTAATATATCTTTCAAAAAATCACTTCCTAATTATTCCAATATTCCCAAAACAATGTATTGCTGATTTTTTCCCTCTGCAATTCTAGCTAAAAGCACTTCAAGCCCTATTTTATCAGCAAAAGCACCCTGTAAACATCTGCACCAACCTGTTTCAATGCCACTCGGTTGCATTTCCGCCTTTATTGTTCTGTTTTCCGCTTTAAAAGCAGTTACTGTTCCATATACAAATGCGCCGTTTGATGCAGTTTTCTGTATCAATTTCACCATTTCTAAATATTCCGATTGATTCATATTCTCACCCTTGTTATTCTGACTGTGGTATAGCATTTGTAAATTTGACACTACATTCTATACCGCTGTCTTTGTCACCGCTTATTGTGACAGTATCCACATGATAAATTTGACTCAAACCAATTCCCACACCATACAATACGATTCTTCTGTCACTTGTTAATTCCTGAAAAAAATCCGTGTCAAAACTTCCACTAAACTGTTGTTTTGTTAATTCCTGACAAATATTTTTTAAATGCTGTTGTGCCTGCGCTCTTGTGATATTCGGTATATTTCGCCTTATTGTATAAACATGATTTCCCTCTGTATTTCCTATTGTTGTTTTTTCTACTATTTTATTTCCTTTTTTCTTTTTTTCACCAGACTGCCATGAAACCACCTCAACATTAAAATTTCTTGCTTCATTCGGTGCTTTTTTCATTTTTAAATTTCTAATATTATGCCCATAACTAAAGGCAAGTGGCTCTTTTGCATAATCCTCCAGCATAGAAAGCGGACCAAAATACCATTCTTTCCCCTTTATTCTGCTGATAAATCCCTCCTGTTCTGCTAAATATAACACATAATCCCAATGACTCATTTCTTCCGCAACACTTGTATGGTCATCATTCACATATTCTCCTATCATAGTATTGGTAATAATTGGTATAATAGGCGTCAATCCGTGAGTATGACATATTTTTTGAAATGCTTCTGTTGCTGTCATATTTTGATATTTTACCGTTTCTACAAAATCATAAGGCTTTGCGCCATAACTTCTGCCTGCAATTTTCACTGTTTCGCCATCAGAAAAATCCCATTCTGGGCAATCCATTTCCCCCTCAATCAGCGGAACAATTTCCTCACCTTCAAAACCAGCTTCTATTTTCACAACAATTTTACCATGTACCACATCAGACGATTTTTTAGAACCAGAATAAAAATATTCATGTCTTGGCTTGTCACTGATATCCCATTGAAACTCTATATCAAAACTATCAATATCCCCCATACCATTCCAATCCACTTGAAAAGAAATCCAGTCATCTATTTTTTTGTCATTCACATAAATATTGACAATAGGCTTACCATATGCCCTAAAATTCCCCTTATTCATTCCTTGAAACAATATTATTCCTCCTCGAAAA
>CAQBGY010000443.1 GCA_948759685.1 uncultured Eubacterium sp. | reverse complement strand
GAGCCGTAAAATCAAGTCGGTATTCAAGGCCAAGGGCATGAGCGGCAAGCACCTGACGGGGACGGTAATTTTACAGATGGTTTACAGATGGGGCGCATCCACTGTTGCTGAAATCTTAAAAAAGCGGGAGTATTTAGGTCACACCATCAATTTCAAGACCCGAAAGCATTTCAAGGATAAGAAAAGTCACTATGTCGATGAAAACGAGTGGACAATTTTTGAGAATACCCATGATGCTATCATCGACCAGAAAACCTTTGACAACGTACGACGTATCAGGGGCAATTCCAGGCGCTACCCAGACGGCTACAGTGAGACCGCGCCGCTGACCGACCTGCTCTACTGTGCCGACTGCGACGGCAAGATGTACGTCTACCACACCAACAACGGCAAGCGCATTTCTCAATATACTTGTGGGCAGTACAGCAAGACCCCCGTTGGAGTGCTTTGCCCCACCTAGCACCACATCAATGAGAGTGTCGTGCTTGATCTGATTTCTGGGATGTTCCAGGTCATTGCCGACTATGCCAAATCTGACCGGGCGGCGTTCATCAGGGAAGTGCAGGAGACCCTTGCCGCCGAGATTGCCACGTTGGAAAAAGCTGTCAGCAGCTACGATCAGGGCAAGAAATCGGCGGAAAAGTTTATCGCGCTGATTGACAAATACCAAGGTTTTGAGAATATGACAAACACCATGCTCAATGAGTTTGTCGAGAAAATCCTTGTCCATGAGCGTGACCGCAAGGGCAGTATCGAAACCACCCAGGCGGTAGAGGTCTACTTCAATTTTGTGGGCAAGTACATCCCTCCGACGTTCCGGGACGTGGAGCTGACCCTGGAGGAACAGGAGACCCTTCGGAAGAAAGAGAAATTGAAAGACCGACGGCATCAAGCCTATCTCCGCTGCAAGACCAGCAGTTGGCAGTGGCAGTATGAGGAACGTACCAAGGCGGCGAAAAAGACCAAAATTGACACAAAGAAAGCGGCTATCCGGCAGGAGGATATAGAACGGGCATGTTTTCCTATGTTGTCGATCTGTCCCGCCAAGAACCCCGGAAAGCGACTATGCAAGTCTGGTCTACTCTTTGAGAAAAAGGAGAAACGCTATGAAAATCGAATTGGAGTATGTGAAATGGGAGATTATTACTTCCCCGACCTGACACTAGAACCGCCTCCTAATCGCAGTTTGGGCAAGTACGACCTTTGTGGCTGCGGTATCTGAAAGAGCATCGCCCCATCGTTTGGACCGAGCTGGTGATGAAGGGCAAACTGTACGCCCATCTGCTGGAAGTCGAAGATGCCGCTCAAGACCTGCTGGACAGTATGATACCAGGAATGGCAAAGAGACTGAAACCACCAAGGAATTGAAAGCCCATGACCCCATGCGCTGGGTGGGGCTGATGAATTGCTATAAGGTCCAAGTGGAGGAAATCATCAGCGCAGATTTGATTTATTTTTAGAGAATAGGCTAGAGTGAGAGAACGCAGTCCGTGTGTTCTCTCACTCTCGATTTGATAGAAAAACGATGCCAGAAGAAGATTGATGCGATATGTCGTATCATTCCTTTTTACACAGCTTGTATGTTCCCTTTCCTATTTTTTTGACTAATCCATCTGCTTCACTTTGATTCAAAATCCTTTGAAGCTGTCTTGCGCTACAATGAAGCTGAAAAGCTGCTTGCTCAATTCCTTTTAAGGTTCCGTAGTCACATTTATATTTCATATATGATATGACCCGCTTTGTAAGAGAGGCAGGGATGGTCTCCATAGTGGTCTTTGTTCCAATTTTAGCGGAAAGACTGTTACAAATCAGAGTCAAAAACCCGTTATTCGAGAGCAAAGTTTCTCTGTTTTTATCAATAGAAAATACGATACAAGTCAAGCTTTCCGTTGCCTCAGCGTAGACATCGCCGCTTCTGGGGTAAAAGATGTCCATATCCCCAAGAAAGTAGTCCGTTGTCCCGTTTGACAGGGCATAGCGTGTGCCATCATCACGAATAATATAAATATTGATAGAACCCTACTCAACAATTTGGAATAACGATTCGTTTTGAATGGGAGAACTCACAAACTCACCTTTTTCATATTTTATCAGGTAAAAGTCTATATCCATTGTATCAAGGACGGAATGGTATTTACTCTTAGCGATGCAGGCGGTAATCTGCTTTTTATCAAATATTCTTTCCATAAAATCCTTCAAACGGGACATATGTCCCGTTTTTTGAATTGATTATATCGTATAGTAAAAGCAAATTCAAGGGAGGAAAGTTAAATATGCCATTTGTCTTTGAAGAAAAAAACAACTCCAAAGCAATTATGCGGGTTGGATTGCCCGCTATGCTGGGACAGCTTACCACGCTGATCTATAATCTTGCCGACACGTTTTTTGTCTCTTTGACAAAGGAACCAGTCATGATTGCCGCCGTAACATTGTGCGCTCCCATACTGCTTATTATCATGTCCATTGCCTGTGTTTTTGGGATGGGTGGCAGCAGCGTAATTGCCAGATTATTGGGAGAGGAAAAGAAAGAAGAATCTGGCACGACCATGAATTTTTGTGTGTATGCTATGACTATTGCGGGTGTTGCTGTTCTGGTCTTGGGACTGGTATTTTTGCAGCCATTGGCAAAAATCTCTGGCGCAGACGCAGATAATATTGCCTATACCTGCGATTATCTGAAATGGATTTTCCTCGGTGCTCCGTTTATCATGATGGCAAATGGATTTGTCCATCTGTTTCGTTCAGTGGGCATGATTAAAGAGGGCACGATAGGACTGGTGCTTGGGAACGCAATCAATATGGTACTGGATTATGTTTTCATCGCAATCTTTCGATGGGGAACTGCAGGCGCTGCGCTTGCCACATCATTAGGATTTGTATGTGCGACAATTTATTACATCTTCTGTATGATTTGGGAAGGACGTAAGGGAAATCCGCTGGTCCCGGTAACACCCAAACGATTTTCACCCAACAAAGATATGGTCCGCAACGTGGTCAGTATCGGCATTCCAGGCGCTCTCATTACGGTGCTTATGAGCGTTTCCAATATTGTGCTGAACAACTATATCAGCATTTATGGGTCTGACGCAGTAGCCTCTTATGGGATTGCGTATAAACTTGATATGGTTCCCATTTTGCTGTCAGTAGGATTATCTCAAGGCGTTGCTCCCTTAGTGGGCTATTGCTATGGCGGAAACGAAGCAAAGCGTATGTCTGATATTGTGAAGTGGACAACATTATATGGTATTCTCATGGGCGGGGCATTTACCGCTGTCTTTATACTGTTTGGGGGACCACTTGCTTCTATATTCCTGAAAGACGATGTTTTAATTGAACAAACGGGTTACTTTTTGAAAATCCTCTGTTTGTCGGCTCCTATGCTTGGAATTATCAATATGATGACCAGCTATTTTCAAGCGTTGGGTAAGGCGGTGAAATCACTGACCATTACACTTTTGAGAAATGCGGTGCTGTTTATTCCAGGCGTTATGATTTTGAACCATTTTGGGAAATTAAACGGCGTTATTGCGGCACAGCCTGTCGTCGAAACAGGTTTGGCGATAATTTGCATTTTTATGTATACAATAGATGTAAAGTCCCACCGTTAATTCAATTATTGCCTGTTTTTCAATGAAAAGGCTGATTACCTTAGTGATGCTTACCTGCAATCCTTTCATTGGAAAAAAAGTCTGACCCCGCAACGGCTAACTCCATCCAAGGTTGCGAAAATAGTCGTTTTTTGACGGCTCATACTGTTATGCTCCGCGCCCGAATGGTCTTGTACCGTTCGGGCGCTTTTCTGTTTCCAGACCAGCGATACCGACCCCGCTGCCGCTCCCCACCCCCTCCGTTCAGACCCCAAAAATCTGAAC
>CAQBGY010000442.1 GCA_948759685.1 uncultured Eubacterium sp. | reverse complement strand
GTCTGCAAAGACTTCTGATACGCCCCATTATGAGAACGTGCCGTTTGAAGTGCCGGAGGGATGGATGTGGACAACTTTGGGAGTTATCGGTACTTGGCAATCAGGCGGAACACCTAGCCGTTCAAATAAATCATATTATGGTGGGAATATACCTTGGCTTAAAACTGGAGACTTAAACGATGGATATATTACTCATATTCCTGAATTTATTACAGAAGAAGCAGTCGTGAATTCTTCTGCAAAATTAAATCCTGTAGGAAGTGTTTTAATTGCAATGTATGGAGCGACGATTGGCAAACTGGGTATTCTTACATTCCCGGCAACAACAAACCAAGCATGTTGTGCTTGTATTGAATACGATGCTATCGACCCAATGTTTTTGTTTTATTTCCTTTTGTCTCAAAGAACAGCATTCATCGCAAAAGGTGGTGGCGGAGCCCAACCGAACATTTCAAAAGAAATAATAGTAAAGACCTATATCCCTTTACCTCCATTTCTAGAGCAACAGCGTATTGTAGCTGAAATAGAAAGATGGTTCTCGTTAATTGATATTATCGAGAATGGGAAAAATGATTTGCAAAACATTATCAAGCAAACCAAAAACAAAATTCTTGACCTTGCCATTCATGGAAAACTCGTATCGCAAGATCCGAATGATGAACCAGCCATTGAACTCTTGAAACGTATAAATCCCGGCTTTACACCTTGTGATAACGGGCATTATCCCGCAGGATGGCAACAAACAATTTTAGGGGAACTTTTTAATCATAATACAGGTAAAGCCCTTAATTCAGTCAACAGGGACGGTGTAATGAAAGATTATTTGACTACTTCAAATGTGTATTGGAATAAGTTTGATTTTACAGTGATAAAGCAAATGTCTTTCAAAGAGAGTGAATTAGATAAATGCACTGTAACAAAGGGGGATTTACTTGTGTGTGAAGGCGGCGATATTGGACGCTCTGCAATTTGGAACTATGATTACGATATTTGCATTCAAAATCACATTCATAGACTTCGTCCAAAGATTGATTTATGTGTACCATTTTACTACTATACATTGGCGTATTTAAAAGAGAACAATTTGATAGGAGGGAAAGGTATAGGATTACTTGGACTATCTTCTAATGCTTTGCATAAAATTGAAATACCACTACCTCCTCTTGCCGAGCAACAACGCATTGTTCAAAAGATAAAAAAACTATTCTCTGTTCTTGATAATATTCAAAAAGCCTTAGAAGTGTAAATCAATACACTTCTAAGGGCTAATGCGGCTTTACCAGTTTACGACCTTATCCACAATCTTCTGCTGTTCGCTAGCAGTTCTACGAAGATAGATTCGAGTGGTTTCTATACTCTCATGCCCCATAAGGTCGGCTAGTAGAGCAAGGTCATTAAAGCGGTCGAGGAAGTTTTTAGCAAAACGATGACGGAATGAATGAGGATAAACTACTTCCTTGTTCATTCCGTATTTTTCGGCAAAATGCTTGAGTTGGGAAGCAATTCCACGAGTAGTAATGCGCTGCCCGAAACGGTTCAGGAAGATATAGCCAGATGTCAGGCCTTGATTCTTCAACCATTTATCGGCTTCTGTTCGTAGGTTCTTTGGGATGTATAGCCGTCGAATCTTTCCACCTTTACTATACAGGTCGAGATAACCCACCTTGATATGTTCCGCTTTAATGTGGAGCAATTCACTAACACGTGCGCCTGTAGCAGCCATAAACCACACGATAAAATACCATTCATCGTAACCATCGGCTTTAAGTTGGGCTTTGAGAAATTTGTAATCGGCATCGCTGATTACATTTTCCAAAAAGTTCTTTTGCTGTACTTTTACGAACTTCACTTTTAGTTTCTCCTGTTTTATAAACTCTAGGAACTTGTTGATTCCTTGTAAGCGCAGGTTCACTGTCTGCGGTTTGAAGTTCTCCACCAAATACCCCTTGTATGCCAAAAGATTTTTCTTGTTCACTTCTCCATAATGATTGAGGAAATACTGCACCGTCCACACATAAGAGGAGACTGTGTTTTTGGCCAAATTACTCTTTGCCAATTGATTTTTGAATTTTGTTACCATACTACATTGAATTAGAATGAATATGGTAATAATATAAAGGTACGTATCGGGCATTATACGAACTTACCGAAAGGATGGGCTATATGCAAGTTATCTGATTTGTGTAGAATTGAGAATGGCTTTGCTTTCAGCAGCAATGATTATAAGTCACAAGGAATACCATTAGTTCGTATATCGAATATCACTCATAATACTATAGATATAACTGACTGTGTTTATGTTGAGGGCATTACGGACAATAAATTTAAGATTTCGAAAGGAGATTTGCTGATTGCCATGTCTGGAGCAACAACAGGAAAAATGGGAGTATATTTGTTTGATGAAATAGCATACCTAAATCAACGTGTAGGAAATATCAAAATCTTAAACAAGTCCTCATTGTTTCCCGATTATCGAAATATTTATATGCAATCGAAAGTTGATGAAATACTAAAAATTGCATATGGAGGAGCACAGCCTAATATCAGTGCTTCTGTTATTGGTAATTTTGATTTTCCCTTACCACCATATAAAGAACAGATACGAATTGTAGAGACTGTTCAAAGAATTTTTGACCAATTAGATACTATCACGGAGAGCCTATAAACTCTCCGTGATCAAATCCAGTTGTTTAAACGCAATATTTATTGCCATTACAATCCTTTGTTGTTCCTTGTAAGATGGAATAGGAACTTCTATTGCTTTGAATAATTTCTTATTCAAGTGGGGAATGGCAGAACCAACCTTGCTTTCTCGCAAGACTTTCCTATGCAAGTTGATAATTTGTAGTACATATTCTTCGTTCATATTTTCGTTGATAAGTAACTGTTTGAAAGTACTACCTTGATAACCGTCAATCGGAGTCCTAAATACCTCACCAGAGTTCTCGCCATCTACTAAAATCAAAAGTGAATTTGCAGTAACATACTTTCCAGAAGTCAAAGTCTTGGCATCACGCTCACCTCGCAAATATTTGACATCAAGATTTGTTCGTTCTATGCCATTTTGCTTATCACCATCAACCAAAGAGCATAGTACTTGCATCGGTGCAACAGTCCATCCTTCGGGCAACTGCGTATAATGCCCGTTATCACAAGGTGTAAAATTGGGATTTATACGCTTCAAAAGTTCGCTTGCCGGTTCATCATTCGGATCTTGCGGTACGAGTTTGCCGTGAATGGCAAGGTCAAGAATTTTGCTTTTTGTTTGCTTGATAGTGCTTTGCAAATCTGATTTACCTTGTTCTATTTGGTCAATTAAAGCAAACCATTTCTCTATTTCTACTACAATACGATGTTGTTCTGTAAGGGGAGGTATGGCAATATTCAAATTCAAGGTACTTTCTGAACCAATGTTACCTTGACTAACATTTCCTGTTTCTGTGGAAAATATCGCATCTAACACATATTCTCCTTTCAATACAAGACATAAGAAATCTATATTGATTTCTGAAGAAAAACATCTAAGACAACCAACACGTTGATTCAGAAGTAAATTCTTTTTAATTGATGGGACTTTTGCCGTGTAGAAGTAATCTCGTTTCCCTTTTGTCCCTGTCATCGTGAATAGAATATCGTCCTTTTTCAACAAGTATTTTTCTGTTGTCTTACCGATTACATCTTCAACAAACACGGGCTGTATATCAAGTATCAGATTGTCATTCTTGACATTCCCAATTCTTATAACTTGCCAATCAGATTGATTAACATATGTATTACTTTTATAGGCATAACCACCTTGAAAACTAACAATATCATCTAACCTGCACCACACCCATGAACTCGGCACTTCAAACGGCACGTTCTCATAATGGGGCGTATC
>CAQBGY010000441.1 GCA_948759685.1 uncultured Eubacterium sp. | reverse complement strand
AGGATCTGCCTGACGGAACCCGTCAGTCCTTTGATTTGAGTTTCATTGACTTTGAGCACCCGGAAAATAATACATTCCAAGTGACAGATGAGTTCGAAGTAGAACGTCCTAATGGTAAATTTGCTCGTCCGGATATCGTAGTGTTGGTCAATGGCATCCCTCTGGTAGTCATCGAATGTAAAAAATCCAGTGTGGATGTGATGGAAGGTGTCAACCAAAATATTCGTAACTGGGGCGAAGAATACATCCCACACCTCTTCCGTTACACTCAATTGGTGCTAGCCATGAATCCGGACAAGGTTCTGTACGGTACTTGCGGTACTCCTGCAAAGTACTTTGTATCCTGGCATGAGGATGACAAAGAATGGCTGAACAACTGGTGTCGCAAGTGTTCTCCGGATGGTCAAATCAAGGAGCAGGATCGTGCCCTGGTTTCCTTGCTGCACCCGGATCGGTTGCTGGATCTGATTCGCAATTTTATCATCTACGATAACAATGTAAAGAAAATCTGTCGCTACAAGCAGTATTTTGCAGTTAAAAAGTGCATGAAGCGAATTCTGTTGCAGGACGGCGAAAACACTCGTAACGGTGTTGTTTGGCACACACAGGGCAGTGGTAAAACTATCACTATGATCATGCTGACCAAGATGATTATCCGGGAGAGCATGAAGTCTGGCAACATCAAGCGGCCCCGCTTTGTGATGGTAACTGACCGCATCAACCTGGATAAACAGATCCGGGATAACTTCATTCATACACAGATGAGTCCTCACCGTGCCAAGACCGGCAAGGGATTGATTGAACTGCTGAAAGAAGGTGGAAATACTGTTATAACGGCCTTGGTTAACAAGTTTGAAGCCGCTGTGAAGCAGGAATACTGCAACGACAGTGAAAATATCTTCGTGTTCATTGATGAAGGCCACCGTACTCAATACGGCAAACTGAACATCTACATGAACAGGGTACTACCCAATGCAGTCAAGATTGCCTTTACAGGCACCCCTCTGATGCAGAAGAAGCCCAAGGACGATAAGCGCGATGTTATGTCGGCCAAGGATACCTACTCCAAGTTTGGCCCCCTGATTGATAAGTATACCCTGCAGGATGCCATCGATGACAAAGTAACGGTACCTATTGTCTATGAAGGCCGTGTGATCCCTCAGACGGTCACCAGTGAACAAATCAATACACACTTAAAGTACATCACTGTAGGGCTGAATGAAGAGGCTAAAAAGGATTTAGAAGTCAAGTACAGCCGTTTTGTGGCACTGGCTCAGACAGAAGCTCGTCTGAATATGATCGCTTTTGACTTGCATGAGCACTTTATTGGTTTTGTGAAGCCTAAAGGGTTTAAGGCGATGTTGACCTGTTCTTCCCGTGCAGAAGCAGTGCAGCTCTTTTACAAGCTATGGGATCTTGGCGGCATTACCCCGGCGGTTGTGATTACACCTAATACCAGCAGAGAAGGTGACGATGAGAGCAATACGCCTCAGACTGAAAAAATTATTGGAGAGTTTTTCCGCAAAGAGATTGATCCGCTTTTCAAAAATAACTACGATGCCTACGAAGACTCCGTAACCGGACAGTTTATTGATCCGGAAGGGGATATTGACCTTCTGATCGTGAAAGATAAGCTACTCACCGGTTTTGATGCTCCTATTGCAGCAGTCCTGTATGTGGATAAAAAGCTGAAGGATCATACCCTTTTGCAGGCAATCGCTCGTGTGAACAGAGTGTACACAGATAAGGATTTCGGTCTGGTTGTGGACTATATGGGCATTTTCAAAAAGCTGAATTCTGCTCTGGATTTGTATAGCGATGAGCAGTCCGGTATGAACCTGTTCAACAAGTCTGAAATCCATGCGGCTATCTCTGCTGTTGCGGAAGAAAAGGACAAACTCGCTCAGGTCCATCAGCAGCTCTGGAAAATTTTTAAGGGAATTGATCCTGATGAATCCAGCGCCAATGTCTGGCAGGAACGCCTGAGAGAGTATGATGTGCGTAAGGACTTTTACGAAAAACTGTCTGCATTTGCAAAAATGGTGGACTTCATGTACTCCAGCTATGAACTGTTTAAAGCCGTTGGATTTGATCAGGCAGAGGCCTATCGCAAGGACTATTTGTTCTTCAAAAAGTTAAAAGATAGTGTAGCTCTGCGCTTTAATGATCGTGTAGATTTCTCACGGTATGAAGATGGCATTCGTCAGCTTCTGAATACCTATGTGAATGCGGAAGATGCCAAGATTTTGATTGAACCTCTGGATATCACCAACAAGGAGAAAATGGAGGAACAATTGGCACGACTGGGTTCTAACGAGGCCAAGGCTGAAGCAATCCAGACCCGACAGGTTGAGGTCTTGGAAAGTCAGCGGTATGTGGACCCGATTCGTTATATGACCTTCATGGAGCGCATCAAAAAGACAATTGCTGACTATATGGAAGAGCGTGATAGTGAAAAGTATCTGTCTTCAATGGAGAAGATGGCAGAAGATTACCGGGCAGGTCGAAATTCTGTCAAATATCCTGAAAACATCATGGATGACAGCGATGCAAAGTCTTTCTATGGTGCGGTTTGTGCTGGGATTAAAAAATCAACTGGAGCAACAGATGTAGAAATTTCGGAGGAATTAGGACAATTGGCATTGGATATCAAAGCCGTTATTGTGAAACACACAAAACGTGACTGGCGAGATAATGTCATTGTACACAGAGACATTAAAAAGGCACTTGATGATCTTCTCTTTGATTATATGGAAGACTATAAGCGGGAATGGAGCTTAGACACTATTGATATCATCATTGATGAAATTATGATGGTGGCTAAGAAGGGCTATTAAGCATGGAAACGGTTAGTATTACATTACCATCATCTAAAAAGATAGTCAGTGTCAAGTTGGATCGAAAATCTATGAAGACTTGTCGTTTAAAAGTTTACCCATCTCAGGAAATTGTATTGTCTATGCCGAAAACAGTTCCGACCACGTGGGCTGAAGAGTTTTTAGTGGATAAGGGTACCTGGATTGAATCAAAACTAGATGCTTTTCGGAAAACTGTTGGATATGCAGCGACTGATGAAATCAGAGATGGATTTTCAATAAAGTTTCTCGGTGAGGATATGCTTTTCGTTGTTACTGAATGTGAAAAAGAAAAAGTATATTCAGAAGGAAAGATCATTCATATTTGTTGTCGGGATGCGAATGACCAGTCGAAAATTCAGAGACAGTTTGAAAATTGGTGGAGAAAACAGGCGAAGGCGCTCCTTCAGGAACGAACAGAATATTGGTACCCTATTATTGAAAAATACGGTATTCCTATGCCAAAGGTTTCGGTCCGTAAAATGAAAACTTTGTGGGGCAGTTGCAGCGTAAATCGTGGAATAATAACGCTAAATTTCTACTTAATTAAAGCTGGTATACCATATATTGACTATGTGGTTTTGCATGAGTTGACCCACTTTTTATATCCAAATCACAGTAGACCGTTTTATATGTTTCTTTCAAATTATATGCCAGATTGGAAAGAACGGAAGCGGGTGTTGGATCAGGATATTGTCCACGGATTGTAGTATATATCGTTAAAAAGGAAGTACGAAATGAGACGAGTATATGAGTGGCACTCCGATCTTCCTACGAGAATTAGGGACAGTAGATTAACACCAATAATGTGGCAGCACCATGGCAACAAAAAATCAGATAGCCCCTACTATCTGAATAATGAAAAGAATGTCAATACTCTGAGCGAAATCCTATAAGCAAATCTGTTTAGAAAACATCTAACAGGAGCGAGTGGGAATGAGTTTTTGAAACTCCAAACCTCTTGCGGCATAACGGATAGACGGTTTTGCGTCCCTCTTTTGATAACAATTTGATAACGTTCCCCATAG
>CAQBGY010000440.1 GCA_948759685.1 uncultured Eubacterium sp. | reverse complement strand
TCATGCCTTTATATTGATGAAGGGAACTTAATTTGCCAAAGTAAAGCCCTACAATGGTTTCTGCTTTCGTCTTGCCGCTCTCATCACCATATTTTTTCTCTGCCTGTAAGATAGCCGCCCTATGTAACTCCGTCCGATATGGCTTGTCATTAAAGTGCAATGTATTCTTAAAGCGTTCAATATCTACACTTTCGCCTGTATCATCAAGCGATTGATTTACACAACACTTTTTGCACATCGGGGTCAGCTTGTCCTTATGCTTTGGATTAAATGATTTGTAAAATGCGCTATCTGCTAATTTCTTCCCGCAACAGGGACATTGTTTACCGTTCTGCATTATCCTCTCTCCCTTCTTGTTTCATCAACTTATAAATATCATAAATCAAGTAACCATTCTCCACATAATCCTTGTACTCTGACAGCTTTAATACAATCGCCGCTTCTGCGGTCAATGCTTGCTGTGGAGAAGCCTTTGATTCATCTAACTCACTAACATATGCAGCAATAAACTGTGGATAGTTAAAAGCCGCACTTGTATTAATTGCTACTTTTGGCCTATACATAATGTACCGCTGGGCATTATTCTTGATTTCATCATAAAGAATTGAATCCATAGTAAAGTATTTTTGTCGTTTAGCATCGTAAACAAATGTAGCAATCATTGGCATATCGGTCTGAACAAACTCCATTTTGAAGTCAATAGTGATTTCTCTTTTTTCTGGATCGTAAGGAAATGCAATCATCTTATTTCCCCTCCTTTAATAGTTCTGGTAACATTCCATTGGCTAATAACCATTCAAAATAGGCTGCTGGAAATATGAGTTCAATAGTTACACACATAACAGGCTGTAGCGCAACATGATCTGCGTTCATCTGGTCTACTAACCGCTGTGTGTATTTGCCAAAGTAGTGCTTATAGTCCGCATATTCTGGAGCATACAAAAGATACCGTTGACGATCTCCTATATCATCAACGGCATATCCAGCAACATATTTCCTCATCTTACAATCATAAGCATAAACCGCTTTATCTAACTCATCTGTTTGATACATATAAATCTGCGATTCATTAATTACCTTTTCGGCCTCCCTATCAAATCTGGCCTTACATAGTCCAAATGCTTTTCTCATATCTAATCAAACCATCATGCTCCGCACAAATGCACTTCCTACCTTCTGCTTTGCGGCCTGATCCAGACTGTGCCATTTTTCATAAAGTTCGCCCATCACATCATCAAACTTTCGGTATTCACCGTCCTGCTGTGTCTTAATGCCCACGGCCTCAAGAGCCGCTGCCATTGTTGTAATCTTTTCGTTATCCATATTCCTATCCCCCTTAAACCAAATCCATAATTTCCACGCCCAAATGCTGTTCAATCAGCCGAATAATCTTGACGTTGTTAATCTTGCCATCTTTAGCGGACTTTACTGCCTTCTTCGCCAATTCAGATTTTGCGTCAGGATTCAAACTGGTAAGCAGTTCCTCAACTGCGCCTACATCATTACCACACAACAGTTTAAGATCGCCACGACTCAAATTGCTTTCAAAGTATTTCTTCAACTTCAGTCTCTCCAACACATCATCATTTAACGGCTTGAGCCATCTTTCAGAGAAATAGCGTGGATGTTTTACGCTCATAATGCGAATTTGTTTGTAAGTCATTTCCTGTGTGTCGCCTACTTCCATCCAACTAAAAGTTTCAAATGTAATTGGGCAACTGTAGCACACAACAGGAACAAGCGATTGCACCTGAATCTTTGTATCATCATTCAAAATTGTATCTGTCATTATAAATTACCTTCCTTCTGTTTTGTTATATTATTTCATGAACTTGCCGCAAGGCAAGTGAATGACAGCGAAGGCAACTTGCCGTAGGCAGTTGGCAAGCTGCAATCCTCCCCCCACCGTCATACTCTGCGGGTTACTACTAATAGCAAGCCTTGCGGCTTGCCAATGTCCTTTGCTGCCGCAAAGTCCATTGAATTTATCAATCAGTTAATTAGCTTGTGATATAAATAATCCCGCCCATACCCAATGCAGGGCAAGGCGGGTTGTGTTGATTTCTTCAAATAATTGTTTGTTAAATTTCTGCTAAAAGTGGCAAAGCCAATTACTTTATATCGACCACTTATCGTTTATTTGTTGCTTACATATATCTATCATTTTAGCAAACAACCTTTGTCGTTGATCTTGAGTCAAAACATTATTTGCTTCATCAAATTTTTTGATGTTGTATCTCATGTTTCTATTTTTATATACAACGAAGAAATTTTTATTTGCTTGTTCTAATTCCTTTCCTTCCTCAATCTCCAGCACAAGAAAACATTCATTGTTTTTTAGACTTTGGCCTAAATAAATATAATACGAGTTCCATCTTATATTTTCAGCATTTATGTATCCTCCATCTAAGTAAATTTCTTTTAATTCTGGATTAGCACCTTCATTAAGATATAGATTTCCGTTTACATCACAAGTAAAAATATTATTTGAAAATGTTGCGAGTATATATCTCTGTGGAATTTCAACATTTATATCCAATTATTTAATCCTCCTTTGTTTTTTGTTATTTAACGAATTGCCGCTAAAATCAATATACCGTCAGCGGTCTTGCCATCCGCTGCCAAGGTTAAGGAGGTAAAAGCTGGAGCATTGTCATTGCCGATATGACATTTGCTACGGTATACTGATCTTAACGGCAATTCGCCGTTGCTCAATTAAAAATCAGTCAAATATTGCGCTTGTAAATGTGGAATATAAGGACTATCAGATTTGAAGTAAGCATCCCAAAAAGCAAATAATTTGTCTTTGATATATTTGATTTCATTTGGTTCAAGGTCATTATCATACATCAAATCATCAAAGTTTTCCAATACCCAACCAGTGACATGAATTTTTCGCTCATTTTTGTTAAAGTAATAAACATCAACACAATCTTTATCATGAAGAATAAGCAACACTTCTCCACTACTAATCTTTGCTTTGTCAAAATACATTTTAGGATTAAATCTTGCTTCTGTTTGCTTTGTTGCACAAACAAATGTAAATGCGGGGTGTCTATCATCGAAGTGTACTGGTTTCTCAATATAGTGCCTATTGGTATATGCAAGCGGTTTATACTTTTTGTGAAATGCAAACGCATCTGTCATTGTTTCATCATTTCTAAGGACATTAGTTTTGAAAATCAAATAGTCTTTTGGAATAATGCTGTTACGTGGAATCATAATTAGTTCCCTCCTTGTGTTGTTATTGTTTGTAAGCTGATCCAGCTTCAGGTTTGTGGCCTGTTATACTTATGTGTTGTCGCCGTTCTGACGCTGACACAATTCCAGCCGCCACCCTGCGGGTGACGTTGGAAGTAAGTATAGAACTTATCTTGCATCAACACTCCCAAAGTCCCCCAATTTAGCGTACTTCTACTGCATTTATCCACCGCCAAAAATGGCTACTGAAGGGGCTTTTCACCGCCAAAAATGGCTACTGACTAAATCCTGCCGTTTTGGGGAGTTTCTTAGGCTTTCCGCTTCACGGGGAAATACTTTCCCAGCACTTTCACCTGTTCTGGCTTGCTGCCCATATAAAGAATATCAGGGTTGATAATCATATTATACTCTTTGCTCCCGATCTCCTTTATGAAATTACATAAGGCTTGTTCCTGCCCATCCCATACAAATTTAATGCTCTTCAGTTTATCAATAAGGCGGCTGCTATGTGTCGGATCAAAGTCAAGCAATTTACAAATATCTTGAATGGACATACAATCTAATTTGTGTAAATCTTTTTCTTCTGCATTTTCACGACTTCGACATACATAATTCCATTCTTTGTTTATGTATGGTACTAATGCAATCACATATCCAAAATAATGATCGTAGAGATCGGAAGAGCGTCGTGTAGGGA
>CAQBGY010000439.1 GCA_948759685.1 uncultured Eubacterium sp. | reverse complement strand
AATTTAATTATCTATGTTTGCAAAATTGTATAGAAAAATGGTTCCAGAGAAAACACGTAAGGTTATTTATAAAGCTTTTTTAGGACATTTACTGTTGCTTATCCGTAATTTCCTTGGGACAATAAGATGGTATCGGTATAAATTGTATTATTCCATCTTCTCTCCTAAAAATGAAATAGAGCAAGCTTATAAAGCTTGGGGAATTGCTGGCAATTCCCCATATCCGTATGTTTGGAAAAAAGAGTATGACGAGCAGCATTATGAAGTGAATGTAGATAATACGAATGGTTTGCCGTATGTGGTTCATAATGGAAAGAAACTTTATTTTAAACGGGATATGCAGGCACGTGCCGAAGCTTCATATCGAGGGCTTTTGATTGAACAAGATCAACGTTCTGCGCATCGGTATGTTGATTCTTATGAAGAATTGAAAGGTAAAACATTATTGGATATTGGTGCAGCCGAGGCTATATTTACGCTTGATACTATCGATTATATCGATCATGCTTATCTTTTTGAATGTGACGAAAACTGGATAGAGGCGTTGGAGGCAACATTTGCTCCTTGGAAAGATAAAATAACGATTGTCCGCAAATATGTAAGCGATGTGGATGATGATAACAATATAACATTGGATACATTCTTTCAAAGTAAAGGAAGATCTATCGATAACTTATTCTTTAAAATGGATATAGAAGGGTATGAGAGAAAGGCATTGAAAGGGGCTGCTCATATTTTGGGGCATGGACAGCTGATCGGTGGATCAGTTTGTATTTATCATTTGCATGATGACAAAAAGGTTATAGAATCAGAGTTGAAGAATTTTAATTTGAAGACAAGTATACAGCCGGGTTATTTGTATTTTGAGAAGGAAATGCGTTCGGCGATTATACGATTTTGGAGTTGATGGCGGAACAGACGCTGAAGGAAAAGACTGCTAATGGGCTTTTTTGGGGAGGATTGAGTAAGGGGGTGCAACAGATATTAGGGGCATGCTTTGGAGTTTATTTAGCTCGTGTTTTAAATGCTGAAGATTATGGGCTTATAGGGATGCTTGCTGTTTTTTCGGGTATTGCAAATGCAATAATTAATAGTGGTTTTTCTGTGGCTCTGACAAATAAGAAAGATGCTAATCATAAAGATTATAATGCTGTATTTTGGTTTACTTTTTTTGTCGGATTATTTTGTTACTTGATATTGTTTTTTAGTGCTCCTTTAATTGCTGAATTTTATAAACGTCCAGAATTAATTTCTTTATCTCGTATTGTTTTTTTGAATTTTTTCTTTTCGGGTATAGCATCTGTATCATATACCATTTTGTTTAAACGTTTGGCTGTAAAATTGCAAGCTATGATTGATATCATCATGATATTAGTTTCAAGTGTAGTTGGAGTTATTTTGGCAGCATATGGATATGCTTATTGGGCTTTGGCTTTACAAAATTTTGTTTATGTGGCAGGAGGAGCAGTGTTACGTTTGATAATTTCTCCTTGGAAACCTACTTTGGATATTGATTTTAGTCCGTTAAGGGGGCTGTTTTCTTTTAGTATGAAGTTGTTTTTGACAAGTATTGTCCAGCAAGTGAATGCTAATATTTTTTCGGTAGTGCTAGGCCGTTTTTATGATGCAAGGCAAGTTGGATTTTATACCCAAGGTAATAAATGGTTAGTAATGGCAGTGCAACCTATTTCTGGTATGTTGAATATGGTGGCTCAACCTGTTTTTGTAGAGATATTTTCTGATACCGAACGGCAATTGGGTGTAGTGCGTAAGATGTTACGATTTGGTTCATTTGTTTCTTTTCCTTTAATGTTTGGATTGGCATTTATTGCAGAAGATTTTATTTTAGTTGCAATTGGTGATAAATGGTTGCCTTCTGTTCCTATATTGCAGATTTTGTGTGTATGGGGTGCATTTAATTTTATATATACCTTATACATTCAATTATTAATATCTCGTGGAAGGTCGGATCTTATTCTTGTGGGCAATGTTTTTCAGGGAATTGTACAAATTGTTTCTGTTTTTCTTGTTTGTCAATGGGGTATTTTGGCTATGGCATTTGTATATGTTGGTGTTTATATGTTGTTTTTGGTTTATTGGGGGTATTTTGTAAATAGGGAAATAAACTTAACAGTTACTATGATCTTAAGGGATATAAAACCTTATTTGTTTATAACAGGAGTAGTTCTTGCTATAGCCTATTTATTTACAAAAGATATTGAAAATCATGTTTTTTCATTAGTTGTAAAGATATTGACCTCTGTGCTTTTTTATGTTTTAATAATGCTATGTAGTAAATCTGTACTTTTTTATGAATCAGTTGAATATCTAAAAAAAATGGCAAGAATATCTTAAGGTTAAATTGAAATTTTGAGCAGATGTTATTTTAATCTTAGGGAAGTATATTGTCCTTGTGACCAAGAAGATATTCGAGAAATCCATAAAATAGAGATTTTTTTAAGTGCTTAGTTGGAAGTAGAGGATTTTGATGTATACGGATTATGTAATATATGTAATGGAGATTTTTTAATGTCGAGAGAAAGGAATATTGTAAGTTATTCGTTTAATACTTATATATTGAAAGACATCTCAACTGAGAAAATCTATATATCCTTTCTTCATTATTTTTATTGTCACAATAGATGGCTGGTTATTATCATATGAGGATTAGGGGATTATTTTATTATGATAAACCTTTGATTCGTTACAGGTCGATTGCTTGAATAAAAGAATAATTTGGAAATAACAGATATGAATATAACAGAAAAATATAAAGAATTAAATAAATCTTATAGTAAGAATTGTGTTTTTCATGTAGGTATTGATGCAGGCTTTTTTTGTGAATATAGCTATATGATTGAAATAATGATGTATTGTTTGGAAAATAATATACAGTTAAGATTGTATTCTCAAGATTCAAATTTTGGGTTTAAGGATGGTTGGAGTGATTATTTTCAACCATTTTGTGAAGAGGTACATGATAAATTTCATTCTTATGTCAATTTTCATAAGAGGCAAACTCTCTCTTCAATATGGAATTTTCGTGCTGAATCAGAATCTCCTACATTAAAATGGAAGTTAAAACTGGATTTTTATCATCTATGCGGAAAAATAATAAAATTTTTCAGGGATGATATTCAATATTTTAGTCAAGATATAAGAGCAAAGATTGATTTTCTAAATAAAAACTATTCTTTTCCAGGTTTGGGCTTTGAAGGTAATTATGTGGAAAGTTTTAAATTATTAGATTCCATAGTGTGGCAGTTTAATTCAGCAACAAGACAGGCTATAAATAAAATAATTGAAGAATTATCTCTCCCTGTTGGATATATCTCCTGTCAAATCAGGGGGGGGGATAAATGTATTGAGCATTCTTTGCATTCTGTTGATTTTTATTTGGAAAATATTAAAAAAATATCTGATATTAAGAACGTATTTGTATTGACGGATGATTACAATGTTCTGAAGTTATTAAGGTCTAAGGCTCCAGAATATAATTGGTTTTCGTTTTGTGAATCTTCGGAAAATGGTTATTATAATAGAGAGTTCTCTAAAATGAATCCTGTTAAAAAGAAAGAAAAAATGATGAGATTTTTTGCATCGATTGAGCTGCTAAAGAATAGTGAATTATTTTTGGGAACAATAACATCTAATCCTAGTCGGTATATTATGTGTACTAATTTTGAAAAATCTTTTTTTGTAGATTTTTCAAAATTGAATTTTTTGTCTTTTTTTGATATGAGTAGAATGGATTTGAGAAAAGAGATAGAAAAGAATGTTAGCGGATTTTATTTAACTAAAAACTTATATTAATATGCAAGCAGTTATATTGGCCGCAGGGATGGGACGGCGTTTGGGAACATTGACTAAACATAATACAAAGTGCATGATTAAGGTGAAT
>CAQBGY010000438.1:3244-3912 GCA_948759685.1 uncultured Eubacterium sp. | reverse complement strand
GACTGGAGTTCAGACGTGTGCTCTTCCGATCTAAGATGCCAATATGCTCAAAGGCGGACTGACCTATTCCAATATCATTACAACGGTCAGCAATACATATGCAGGGGAAATCCAAAATTCATACTATGGCGAGACACTGGATGCCCATTTACGATACCATTCCAACAAACTTAGAGGTATCGTAAACGGAATCGACTATGATATCTGGAATTCGTATACAGATGACAGACTGTATGTAAATTATGACATCACCAATGTACTGGAAAAGAAAAAGGAAAACAAACACAAACTGCAGGAAGAACTTGGACTGGTTCAGGATGACCACAAATTTGTTATTGGATTGATTTCCCGCCTGACAGACCAGAAGGGGTTAGATCTGGTCAACTCGATTATGACTCAGATTATGGATGAACATACACAGATTGTCGTGCTCGGTTCCGGTGATCAGCGGTATGAGGATTCCTTCCGGTATTATGAATATACATACAAAGGAAATGTATGTTCTAACATCATGTATGACGAGACAAGGGCTCACCGGATTTATGCGGGAGCGGATGCCCTGCTTGTGCCTTCCCAGTTTGAGCCTTGCGGCTTAACACAGTTAATTGCCATGCATTATGGCACAATACCGATTGTCCGTGAAACTGGCGGTTTAAAAGACACTGTAG
>CAQBGY010000438.1:1938-3234 GCA_948759685.1 uncultured Eubacterium sp. | reverse complement strand
ATAACATGTACTCTAACATGGGGAACGGATTTACGTTTGACCGTTATGATGCCGGCCTGTTGCTGGATGCCATTAACAGGGCGAAGAGCTTGTATTTCCTGAACCGCTGGTGCTGGGACGAAATGGTTCAAAGAGACATGGATAAGAATTTGTCATGGGATAATTCTGCAAAACAATATAAAAATTTATATTTAGATTTAACCTGATATGTTTTTTATATACTTCGCGGTGTCCTTTACAGGCACTGCGGAAGAAAAAGACGGAGTGAAAAAGTAGCAGCAGACACTCCGTCTTTTTTATGTACACGGCGTAAGAAAAAATTAACCGCTTCTACCCGGTTGCATACATATGCCCCTGACAGGCTCTACAAGGCCCGTAGAGCGACAAATAAACCTTCCCTGCACAATTCTATACCTAGAGGTGAAATAAGCCTCTAAGGTGCCTTAGAAGCTGCGAGAAGCAAAGCTATCAAAAGTGCTCTTGCGTTACTTTTACTTTCGGCAAAGTAACAAAGGCTAATCTTGTCCTATCTCCACATCCGGCTCATGCCTCCCGGCTCTGGCGTGTGATAGCACATATTTACATGAAAGACGATTGCAACAACGCTTTTCCCCTGTTTTGAGTATGTATAATCCACTCTAAAGGTTGTCAAAGCGTTTATTTCATTGCATGCAACATCTAAAACCCTCGCCTTAAAGTTATTGAATTTTGTATATTTGTCCTCACAATCGCAACATTCCCTTAACTCCTGCAGCGTTAACTCCACAAGTTCCCCATTTCTCCCTAGCAGCTTTGACTTCATCTTTTCCTGCAGCAGCTCAAAAATACGGATAGAATAGGTTGATTTCATTGTGAGGATGCTATCAAGGCTATATTGTGTATAATGTTCCTTTAGCTTTATAAGAAACGGTTTTAGATCATCATTCAGCTTTATAGCCACGCCAACATCAGAGTTGTATTCACAACGACTTACCCACGGAATTTTAACCCACTTTATCTGCCTCCTGCTGATTTCCTTTATAAAAACAGGATTCTTTATTATATCGTCCGTTATATCGTCAATATCTCTGTATAGGTTACTTTCAGACACTTTCAAAAGTTCAGACAATTCCTTAATGGTTATCACATAGGGCTTTAGTTCATCATCATCTGGAACAATCTGCATAATAGCCGCCCTTATCAGCTTTGCGCTATTCAGCTTTAAGGACTGTTTGCCCCCCACAAGGTCATTCGCTTGCACAACATAATTTCCAGTATCAAGGGAGAAGTTAAAGGACAACTGCCCCTCGATCTGCT
>CAQBGY010000438.1:0-1928 GCA_948759685.1 uncultured Eubacterium sp. | reverse complement strand
CCTCTTGCCATTGCTTCACTTCCTTTCGTGTCATTATTGCTATTCTATCATTAAAGCTACATATTTTCAAGATATGTAGCTTTAAATTTCAAAACTATCAAAACGTAGCTTTTGCGCCCTTTCGTGAAAAATCCAAAACTATCAAAACGTAGCCGTAAAACTATCAAAACGTAGCTTTTGACTATCAAAACGTAGCTTTTAGCCGATTGTGGATAACTCTGAAAAGCCTTATATTTACTGGATTTTTTCCATGTTTAATCACCTCGAAAAATCCCCCTAAGTATTTAAAGTATTAAAGTATATATATATATATATTTATTTATAGGATTTTAAAACTATCAAAACGTAGCTTTTACAAACACCCTCTCTAACCTCATACAAGCCGATTCTAACCGTTTTTAAAGATAATAGATAAGGATTCCTATATTGAATAAAAAAACGGCTGTATGGGGGAATATAAATGCTATACGCCTATGTATCGCAAAGGGAGTAACGTTTTGTTACCTCCTCCGCTTTTGTTTCGTCCTGCTACCAAGAGTTTTCAAAACTTCAAGATCAAGGTTCTCGATAATGTAAAAAGTGAGATTAACAGAGTTACCATGTATACGATGAAATGCTCTTACATAAAAAGACAGGACGGTTGTTGGGATAGAATTCTATGTAAATATGTGTTATCATGTGAATAGCAGAAGTAATATTGGCGTTGCAGAAGATTAATAATTTAGCAGTAAAAATGTGATGCGATTTCAACTTATTAGTGCATGATATTATGGGAAATTTGTTTTATTTTGTGAAATACAGAGACTGGAAAAAGACATGTGAGTTCTGTTTTGTCATGATTTTTTTTCAGTAAAAGTTCTCATATAAGTTGCTGAAAGTGGGATAAATTTTAACAAAAACGCATGTAATTTTAACCAGTAAAATAGAAGAAAAATCTTTTTAAAAGCTGTAATAAAATAATAGTTTGAGCGTTATTTTCTGGATTTAGAAAATGAAAAAATTCTTTTTTTAGATATAAATAACAGTAAATATTATACTAAAAAATGAAAATTTTATAGTATGATCTATAACAGTTTTGAGGAAAAAAACTTTGAATCTGGTGAGTTTAAGTACAGTTTTTTTTATAGTAACGAGATAAAATCCAGAACGTAAATCAAGAAGGATTTTATAAAGAACAATGAAAGGAGTACTGGTTTTTCAGTTTAGAACACAATGAAAATAAAATTCTCGAAAAAAATTCGCAAAGACCGGTGCCTGCTGGTGATTATATCCGCATTCATAACGTTTGCTACTTTGGTTATGGAGGAGTGCACACAGCGTTTTGTGGATTCTATGACGTTTGAAATAGCCGTTTTTAGCGGGTTAATTGTATTGTATATCGTGTTGGCGGTTTTTCGGTATATCAAACAATATTTTCTTACAAAGCTTGCGAAAAATGGTAATTTTGAAGGGCAGGCACAACTGGTAAAACGTGTGCTGTCTAAAGACTACAGCTTTTTTGAGGCAAATGAGGCTGGCGGCATTTTGTATAGTATGACAGAAGATCTGTATCAAAGCATGGCATGGTATACATATGGCGTACTTCAATTCGTACTAGAGTCAGTTAATTTAGCCTGTTTTTCTGTCTATATGTTTTGCATAGACCGCATTCTGTCCCTGACTGCACTGGTGCTTGTTGTGCTGAGCCTCTTATGGGCAAATAGACTGAGCGGCAAGCTGGGAATGGCAAGAAATGCGCAGCAGGAGCAAAGCAGTGAACTGAATCAATATATGCTAAGCGTAGGGCGTTGCAGAAATACAATCAAACAGCTTGACAAATCTGGCTATTTCATTCAAAAATATGATGCTTATATAAAAAATTCCTATCTCCCTGTTATACTTGTGAGTAAAAAGTTTGCGCTGCTTAAGAAGCCCGTGAACCCCAGTAG
>CAQBGY010000437.1 GCA_948759685.1 uncultured Eubacterium sp. | reverse complement strand
CATTTTCAAAGTCGGCTTCCGTCCTTGCGCTTTCCTCAATACGCCGGATTGCAAGGGCACGGGCTTCACGGTGGAGCATATCCCCGTCCGCTTCCGTTATGAAATTCTGCTCCCTGAATGCCGGGAGTTCAGCGTATTTTGGCATTTATGGTCAGTCCTTTGCAAAAAAATAAAATTTTGTAGCTGTTTTTTCAAAAACACTTCCGCTTTTATAGCCGTATTTCTCCTATTAGTGAAAGGAGTAATTCTTTTTTATTAAAAATCAATTACAAAAAAGGAGGAACAGGCTATGGGGTACGGATAAAATGAAAATCCGGTTACTGAATACGGAAGTACAAGAGCCATTATAGGGGAAATGCGTATGATACGCAAGAAAGGATTGCATAATGGAAACAGTAAAATTGGATAACGGTATGGTAAAAACCAGCCCCTCTGCGGCTGGCTTTTTTTACCGCAGAATCGGCGGGACGCTTTTCAAGGTCAGGGTATATACGGGTTCGGGTTATGCCGATACGCTTGACGAAAAAATAACCCGTTTAATACGCAATGAAGTGATGACAGGAGGCGGAAACTGTGGTATTATGAATCTACCACAGATGAGCCAGCCGCCGGAAAGGAGTTCGGAATGAACAACAGGACGGCTGGTGACAACAGAATAACAGCTCTTTATGAGCGGCTCTCAAGGGACGATGATCTTGCGGGGGACAGCAACAGCATAGTCAACCAGAAGAAAATGCTGGAAGACTACGCAAAAAATAACGGGTACACGAACACGGTGCATTTTACGGATGACGGATTTTCCGGCGGCAGTTTTGAAAGACCGGGATGGAAGCAGATGTTAAGCCGGATTGAAAACGGCGACATCGGCACAGTCATAGTAAAGGACATGAGCCGTGTCGGGAGGGATTACCTTCAGGTAGGATTCTACACGGAGGTATTCTTCCGGGAAAAGGGTGTCCGTTTCATTGCTGTTTCCAACGGTGTTGACAGTACGAACAACACCAGCAGCGAATTCGCCCCTTTTTTGAATATCATGAACGAATGGTATCTGCGCGACTGCAGCAGGAAGATTACCGCTGTACTCAGGGCAAAGGGAAAAGAGGGGAAACCTCTTACAAATAATCCGCCTTATGGTTATATGAAAGACGCAGAGGACAAAAACTGCTGGGTTATTGATGAAGAAGCGGCGGCAGTTGTGCGCAGGATATTTGCCATGACGGTGGAAGGCATGGGACCGTACCGGATCGCAAAAATACTGTCTGATGAAAAAGTGGAAAAACCGTCTTATTATCAGGCAGTCAGGGGAAGGGGATGTTATAAAAACCAGTGCGATTTTGAACATCCTTATGCGTGGATGGGCGTGAGCATTGTAAGGATGCTGGAAAAACCGGAATATATGGGCGATACCGTAAATTTCTGCAGCCACAAGGAATCCTACAAGGATAAAAAGGCGGTTAAAAACAGCAGCGATGAAATCCTTATTTTCCGGGATACCCATGAACCGATCATAGACCGCAGGACATGGTATATGGTGCAGGAATTAAGAAAGACGGTGCGCAGGATTGACACAAGCGGAGAGGGAAGCCCGCTGACGGGAAAGCTGTTCTGCGCTGACTGCGGCAGTAAAATGTATTACCGCAGGACAGGGGAGCGCGCCGGAAGGGACTGGCGGGGGATGCCCGACAGAACGGTCAGAAAAACGCCTGCGTCTTTTAACTGCGGCACTTATAACAGCAGCCGCAAGCAGAATGATAAAAAATGCAGTTCCCATTGTATTCAGGAGGATGCCATGAGGCAGATCCTTCTTGAAACAATCCGGTATGCCTTAAAAAGCGTCCGCATGGACGAAGCGGCATTTATACAGAATATGCGGAGCGCATCAGAAGTCAGGGATAAAAGTGAGGTAAAAAAGCTGAAAACAGACCTCTCCAAAAAAGAGAAACGCTTCGCAGACCTTGACCTGCTGATAAAAAAGGTGTATGAGGACAACGCAATGGGAAAGCTGCCGGACAGACGGTATGAGATGCTTTCTTCCGATTATGAGAAGGAACAGCAGGGGCTTGAAATTTCCATGCAGGAGATCAGGGTAAAACTCATGCAGTTCGAGGACGATACGGACAGGACAGAGGAGTTTATCTTCCTTGTCCATAAGTACACTGACATTCAGGAACTTACGCCCGCCATCATCAATGAGTTTGTGGACAAGGTGCTGATTCGTAAAGCTGAACGGATTGATGGGGAGCGTGTGCAGGAGATTGAAGTTTATTTGAATTTTATCGGGAAGGTTGAGCTGCCGGCACAGGAGATTTCTGAAAAGGAACTGGCAGAGATAAGGGAGAAGCAGAGAATCCGTGAACGGAATGCAATGTACCAGAGACGGCGCAGGGCAAAATTCATGCCAAAGACAAAAGCAATTTTAACGGAAGCGGACGGAGCGGAAAAAGAAAGGACTTTGGCAGAGGCGCGGGCACAGGCGGAGGAACGCCTGAAAGCGGATGACACAAGCCACATCGCTTCCGTTGTTGCCGGAGAAAATAAGATTATTGTAGAAAGTGGTATTTTCCCTACAAAGGAAGAAGTAAGAGCCAAATATGAAATTTAACAAAATAATGTGAAAGTGAGGATTTTGATATGACAAAACTTAGGGATTACAACATGAACGGAACAATTATTTTAGGCGTGGATGCAGGCTATGGGAACTATAAGACGGCAAGGTGCTGTTTTGCGACTTCCGTGAGCAGGAGCAGCCAGCCGCCCGTTTTTACGAGGGACTATCTGGAATATAATGGCGGCTATTACACCATAGGCGAGGGGCATAAGGACTTTGTAGCGGAAAAAAACAGGGATGATGATAATTATATCCTTACCCTTGCCGCCATCGCAAAGGAACTGAAAGCGAGGGGACTGTCAGCCGCAAAGATACACCTTGCAGTGGGGCTTCCGCTGAAATGGGTGCAGGCGCAGCGGGATTCGTTTCGTGAGTATATGATGCAGAACCGCCATGTTGATTATAAGTATGCTGGCAAGCGTTATGAGGTTGACATCGTGGATTGTACGGTCATGCCACAGTGTTATGCGGCGATAGCGGAAAATCTGCCCGATTTTATGGGTATGCACATGGTAGCGGATATCGGCAACGGAACAATGAATGTGATGATACTCAATAATGGAAAGGCGAGCGAAAGCAAGTCGTGGACGGTAAAGCTGGGGGCAAATGAATGTTATATGGCGATCCGCAATCTTATACTGGACAGGAAAGCGGAGGAACTTCCGGCAGAGATCATCGAGAATTATCTGCGTTATGGTGATACAAAAGTGGGAGGGGAATACCAGCAGTTCATGGAGGAAGCGGCAAAGAGCTATGTGGATAAGATATTTGCAGAGCTAAAGGTACATGGGTATAACCCCAATCTTATGAAACTGTATATTATGGGCGGAGGAGCAAAGGTTGTGGAACTTGTGGGAGATTATGACAGCGGTAATGTCACTTTCAACCACGATATACGGGCAAATGCCAAAGGCTATGAATACTTCTGTTATATGAAGCTGCGCAGACAGAAATCAATGGCTTCCGCCGGGTAAGGGGGCGCATCCGAATGAAGAATAAAAACCACAATATCCGTTTCAACATGGAGAAAGAGGACGAGTGCAGGGCGTGGGAGCTTCTGCACTCCCCCAAGGTGCGGCAGATGTTCAAGTCACAGAATAAATTTGTGATAGAGGCGGTCAATGATTATTACGATAGATGCGTGGCAAAAGGTAATGATCCGTATCTGGAAACGAGGGAGAAAGAGGACGCCTTTGCAGAGCGTATCGTGGAAGTGGTGGAAAGGAAAGTGATGTCCAACCTTCCGGCGCTTTTGGGGATGTATATGGCACAGATGCAGTTTTTTCCCTTATCCGTTCCTATGGGTGCAT
>CAQBGY010000436.1 GCA_948759685.1 uncultured Eubacterium sp. | reverse complement strand
GGGTCCGTGACTGGAGTTCAGACGTGTGCTCTTCCGATCTAGGATGGAGATTCATGAACAGGATATTAATATGGGGAACTGGAAAAATTGCACAAAACTTCATAAAGAATCAATACAGTGGAGAAGTGATAGGATTCATTGAAACGAATCGAACAATAGATATGTATATGGGTAAGCCGGTGTATGACAGCCGGGAAATACCAAAGGAATACGATTATATTATTATAGCTAATTCATATGCTACAGAAATTTTTCATTGTTGTAAGCAGCTTGGAATTGAAACTTCAAGGTTGATATTTCTGCGCGGAGTTAAGCAGGCGATGGGCTGCACAGACAGAGTCATTTTAAAAGAAATACTGTTAGATGCTAATTATACATTGTATTGTTCAGAATTTGGGTTTATGGATGAAACATTCATAAATTCAGATGCCGATTTGTATCAACGTTTGAATAAAAGACCGGGTTTTGAGATTCAAGAACAACATATGTGGCCGATTATCTCAGATAAATATGCGTCGGCTGGAACAATTGATAATTATTTTTGGCAGGACTTATGGGCGGCAAGACTCATTATCCGTTCGGGAATCAAAAGTCATTTTGATATAGCATCCAGACTGGATGGATTTATTGCACATCTTTTGGCAGCAGAAATTGATGTGACAATGATAGATATTAGGGAGTTTCCGGAGGAGGTGGCGCATTTGCATACAATTATTGATGATGCGACATCCCTAAAGCAGGTTCCTGATGGAAGTATAGAGAGTATGTCTGCACTTTGCTCATTGGAGCATTTTGGTTTGGGAAGATATGGAGATCCTGTTGACCCTGAAGCATGCTTTACGTGCTTTAAGAACATTCAGAAGAAACTTAAAAAAGGCGGAAGACTGTATATTTCCGTTCCGATTGGGAAAGAAAGAGTGGAGTTTAATGCACACAGAATTTTTTATGCCAGTACGATTGTAAAATGTTTTGATGCGTTACATCTTGAGGAATTCTCCTGTGCTTCACAGGGGAAAATTGAGTACAATGCGGACATTTATAAATACGATAATGATTTGCATAATGGAGAGTACCGGTATGGATTATTTTACTTTGTAAAGAAGTAACAAGTAAATGAAACAATAAACATTTTTGTGCAGGGATAGAGCCTGTGAATAGGGACAATGAAATGAAAGGTATTTTAGATAAAGAGCGTGTAATCGTTTATGCATTGGGAATTAACTGGAAAAAATATAAAGAGCAAATAAACAAATTATTTGATATTGTGGCATGCAGTGACCAAAATCAAGAGGCTGCGGAATATGCTGTTGAATATCCGTTTATTTTACCGGATCAGATTTCGAAAATTTCATATGACAAAATTATCGTAGGATGTAAACAGCGTGGAGTAAGGGAGCTTATTGCATTGCAATATAAAATTCCGGGTGACAAGATATTTTATTGTGATGAAATATTGGGAGATATAAAGTTTACGCCGGTGAACAGAAACGTAAAACATAATGAGAAATTAACGATTGCGATTCCTACCTATAATAGAAAAGAGCGTCTAAGGCGAACATTGGACATGCTGGAGATGCAAAGTGATGATTATTTTGACATTATTATATCGGATAATCACTCAGACTATGATGTTGCTGAAACATATGCGGATAGAAGTGAGACGTTTCGGGAAAAAATTACATTGGTTTGCAATAAGATAAATATGGGGATGGGATTGAACTATGCAAACCTGTTTGTGCAAAAGTCAGGGGGGTGGGTATGGATGCTGGCAGATGATGATATTCCTTCCATATATGCAGTCAGTGATATTTATGATGAGATTGATAAAGCACACGATGTGGGTGCAATACATTTTACAATCAAAGATTTATCTCCATATATGATACATGATCATAAAGATTTTAATTCGCTGCATGAGATGCTTGAATTTTATAAAGTTATTATGAATCAAAGATGTATGGATTTAAGCGGGGATTTTATATATCTTTCCAATAAAGTGTATAACATGAAATATATTCAAAACTATTATGAAACAATATTTACTTATGCATATTCGGGACTAAACTATTTGGCAGCTCTTTTGCTTATGCTTAATGAAGGCAGTGCAAAGCTTCGAATTAGCAATAAGAAAATTGTAGCATATGATGAGCCGGATGGAGATCACTGGAACTTTTTAAAGTCAGTTACTAAGGCACGTACTATAACAGATATATGTTTAGACTTGAATGAAGAAGAGATGAAATTATTATATGGTTTGCAAACGGCAAACTATGTTAGTTATTTAATAGATAATGTCAATAGAGAAACGGCGCTTCATGACATTAGGCAGATTGAAAAGATATACTATGAAATTTATCAATACTCCTTTAGTGACGAAGAAAAGCGCGGGTATCATGAAAGAATGGCAGAGCTAAAAAAAATAATGCTGGAAAGTTGAGAAAATAGATATGGGTAAAAAGATAAAAGAAGAGATCTTTCAACTGGTAAAAGAATATTACCAAGAACAAAAGAACAAAATGGAACCTTTTCAGAAAGGGGATAAGATACATTATTCAGGTCGGGTATATGATGAAGAGGAGATGCTGAATCTTGTAGATGCGGCTCTTGAATTTTGGCTTACATCGGGACATTATGTACAGGAATTTGAAGAAGGACTGGCAAAGTTTTTAGACATAAAATATTGTTCGCTTGTAAATTCGGGATCGTCAGCTAACTTATGCGCTTTCATGGCATTGACATCTCCGCAGTTAAAGGAACGTCGGATCAAAAAGGGGGATGAGGTGATTGCGGTTGCGGCAGCGTTTCCCACGACAGTCACTCCAATTATTCAATATGGCGCGGTACCTGTATTTATTGATGTGACAATACCGGAATATAATATTGACATTACTAAATTAGAAGAGGCAAGAACGGAAAAGACAAAAGCGGTATTTTTGGCGCATACATTGGGAAATCCATTCGATTTGCAATATATTAGAGACTTCTGCAATAAATATCACTTATGGCTCATAGAGGACAACTGCGACGCACTGGGCTCTCAGTATTATTACAATGGTGAATGGCGAATGACGGGAACAATAGGAGATTTATCAACGTACAGCTTTTATCCGCCGCATCACATCACGCTTGGAGAAGGCGGTGCAATATGCACGAATAATGTGCAGTTATATCGTTTGGTAAATTCATTTAGAGACTGGGGACGGGACTGTTGGTGTGCGTCCGGTGTGGATGATACCTGCAAACACAGATATACACAGCAATTTGGAGAACTGCCTTTTGGATATGATCATAAGTATGTGTATTCTCACTTTGGATACAATTTGAAGTCAACGGATATGCAGGCGTCTGTAGGCTGTGCCCAATTAAAAAAGCTTCCTAAATTTGTAGAGGTCAGAAAAGAAAACTGGAACTATTTAAGAGAGCATTTGGAACCGATTTCCAATAAAGTTATTCTTCCGGAGGCGGTAGAAAATTCAGATCCCAGTTGGTTTGGATTTTTGATGACAGTGAAAGAAGATGCAGGATTTACCAGAGATGAATTCGTTCAGTTTTTGGAGGCGCATAATATTCAGACAAGATTGTTGTTTTCTGGAAATTATATAAAGCACCCCTGTTTTGATGAGATGCGTGCATTCGGAACAGGATACCGGATTGTAGGAACCTTGGACAATACGGACCGGATTATGAGGGATTCGTTTTGGATTGGCGTTTATCCAGGAATGAACAAGGAAAAACTGGATTATATGATAGAATTAATTATGAGGTTTGTAAATCGTTAATGAATCAAAACTATATGGAGGAACGTCAGAATGATAAGTTTATCAAGAATGATACGAGAAATACATGAGTTTTGTGATAATCGGCTGGAAAGTAATATTTTGTTGCCGAATGGTGACCCAATGTCATTTAGATAAGGATAACATTGCAG
>CAQBGY010000435.1 GCA_948759685.1 uncultured Eubacterium sp. | reverse complement strand
CCCGGTTTCCATCCCGGATTGTTCTGTTTTACCAATGCCTCTAAACGGCTTCCATAATCCCCTGCCATTCTGTCCAATGTCCACGAAGCAGAACTGCGCTGTTTTGAAGGAAGAGTGTTTAAATACTTATTGATGACATCGTTTCTTCTGGTTCCTTCCGGTATGCTCTTTCCATTGGTGCTGATAAAATCCTGTTTTACCACCTCTGCCAGTTCCGTCTTTACTTCATCTGACACAGACACAATTTTTTTCCAGTCACTTCTCCCCGATATACATCTGTCCGCCTGCTCTTTTGACATCCATGGAATACCGTTCTCATCATAATATAAATTGCTGTGCTTATGCTTTACCCCTCCGCTAATAGCAGCACCCATCTGGTTAGATGTACTTGTTTTATTTCCATTCTTCTGCGAAAACAGTTTATTCAAAAGGGAATACTGCGAAAGTCCTCTCAGATTGTTACTGCTGATATTCATATCACAACCTCCTCTTATATCTTCAAGTCCAGATTCGCACCAACCTGCGGCTGATCTTTTACTGTGGTTTTTCCTGCATTCTTTTCCTGGGCAGCTTCGATAATTGTCCGGATATCTGTATCATTCAGATAAACCGTTCCGCCTTTGGAATCAGCCATTTTTTCATGTAAAAGCCGCTCTGCTTTGTTCGGAGTTACTGTTCCATCCTCTGCTTTCTCCGTTTTCTTTTCTTCTAGTGTTTCCTCTAATTTTACTTTCTTTTCAGCTGCCTTTTCTTTCGTTTTTTCAATCAGTTTCTCGGAATTTTTCCGTCTTTCTTCCCGGAGCTTGTCGCTCATATTCAGCATAAAGTCATTTCTGACAAGGGCAATCTGGCGGTATTTTCCGTTTTCATCTATATAATCATGCTTAAATACCACACTCCATCCACTGGCATTCATTACGCTGTCCAGCATATTCACCGCCGATTCAACACCTTTAATCAACTCTTTCATTTCTTTTTCCTTCTCCGGATCATTCTGCATCTTTTTCAAAAGCTGCGGATTGATCGTCAATGTTTTGCCGCTTTTAGCTGTTGAGAAAGAATTCCCAACCTTAAGTTCCACACTTGGAACAAGTTTTTCCAGTTCGTCCATATACTCCGATGTGCTTCTTGGCTTGCTGCCCCCTGCTGTTTCTGATGTGTTTTCTGTTTCCTTCTTTTTTGTGCTGCCTGCCGCATTGCTCTGTGCCGCATAGCTACTGTAATTGTTTGTAATCTCCATTGCCATAATTTTTTCCTCCTTGATAATAAAATTTTTTGAAATCCATTTCTTTTACACGAAATGCTTATAACATTTTAAGTAATCCAAAATACCAGTCGTCCGTGATGCTTTCATATGGAATCCGCACTACTTCATCCTCTGAATTGTTTTCATAAATACAGCTTTCTGCTATGCCAGTTAAACCCGGAAGTTTATAAAACCCGCCGAAAACAATCCAAACCTCTCCTTCTGCATTGTTTTCTTCTAAAAAATCCTCAAATGCCTCGCTGTCTACATAAACGTAGCTGTCATCATATGAGATCATTTGCTGAATGCTGCTGTCATTGTTTGAAATGACAGTGCTCTGCCCATCAGCATATTCATATACCAGTATGTTTTCATCATTACTATAACGTGCATAGGAATGGCTATGTACCGCCAGCAGCATAATTACAATTATTAGAGAAGCTATGGCTGCCGCGCCCATGCACATCCTTTTACGGTATGGGCGGAAACCTGCAATCTCGCCCATCCGCCTTTTCATGTCTGCAAATTCCATTTCCCCGGCATAGGTGACGGCAGGCGGCGTACCCTCTGTCCCGGAGCGTAGCAGTTTCAGGGTTTTCAGCAACACCATTCCATATTCATGAGCCGCCCTCCCGCTGCCCTGTATGCACACCCTGTCACAGATATCCTCCATATCTGCCCGGAACTGTTTCTGGCAGACTGTCAGGAACGGGTTCACCCACAAGAGGCACCGCAGGACGTCCCATGCAAACCCAAACCACAAATGCCCTAACCGGATATGTGTCCGCTCATGCTGAATGACAGACCTTAATTCCTCCCTGCTGTAGCTCTCCAGCATTACCTTTGGGATGACGATCTTCGGTGCAAACAGCCCCACAGTAAACGGCGTCACATTCATGTCTGTAATCCTGACTTGCATATTATCCAGAGAAACCTTTTCCATCCCGGCAACCGACTTCCGGAGGCGCAGCCGCTTTCCGAATATACAGACAGCAGCTATAAGGATGCCCGCCATATAAATGCGGTCTGCCCACAGGCAGGTCATGGTTCCATGCGTTATCCGTCCT
The DNA here is from genome assembly GCA_948759685.1 of uncultured Eubacterium sp. The sequence continues at coordinate 1,617 of CAQBGY010000435.1, read as the reverse complement.
GTTATTCTCACCACTGCCTTATTCTCATAAAACATCTTCAGCTTTCCAAGGAACGGGATGAGCAGGAAGGATGACCATAGCAGCCCCCTTATGAATGTCCGTCTTGAAAAAAGCATCTTCCGGAGCAGCATCACAAGCCCGATCAGCACGAAGGAAAATGCCGCACACCGTACAAGCTGGGTAGTGTAATATGCCGCACAGAAATCCAGCAGGCTGCCAATCCATGACCAGTCAGGCATGGGGTCCACCCTCCTTATCCGTGGATTCTGTCCCCCGCTCCCTGCTTTTCTCCAGAATCTCCTCCAGCTCTTTTATCTGTTCGTCTGTCAGTGCGAAGCTCTGCAGCAGCGCCGCCATCGCATTTGTCCCGCTGCCGGAAAAATAGCTGTCCACAAACTTCCTGCTTTTCTCCTTCACGCATTCCTCCCTTGACCTCTGCACATAGTAGTGGTAAACCCTCGAATCATGCTCATCCACCGTGTAGCCGAGGATGTCTTTCTGGTTCAGGCGGTTCATCAGCACCCGCACCATCCTCATCGACATATCCACAGTCCCCTGCATCCTCTTGTAGACCTCGGAGGATGTCAAAGGCTCCCCACACGCCCACAGGACTTCCATGATCTGCCATTCACTCGGTGTAATCTCTTCCTTTGCCATACCGTTTCCTTCCTTTCGTTTTATTTCGTCACTTTATATATCGGTCAATTATCGTTAATTGTTAAGAGCCGTTGACGCTTTTATGTGATATAGGTATGGATAGAGGACAGATTATAGTTAAGCACTTCCCCTCTTTCCAAGTAATTTCCGGCCTGCCTGCAGAAATAACAGACCGCCGCATATAGAGAATAAGTCCACAGCGGCGGTCACTACTCGGTTACTTTGGTTTCAATTTTGCTTCTACCAACTCCTTATGGTAAAAATAATTTATATGTTTTATTGAATGTTCAGCGCAATATTCTTCAATCTCAACGGAAAGATTGTTCCAAAACCCCATGTTCCCTTTTACATATATTTCATCATATAATTCCACTAATTGTGGGTAGGCATTTTTTATGTAGCTGAGGATATCCTGTTTATAACTCCCACGCAGGTTCAGATTTTCAAACCAGTATCCATCCACGAATCTGTGTGTTTTTACTATTATTTCCTTATAATCTGTTATGCCCGGAAAGATGGGCGACATGAACAAAACGGTATATATGCCGTTCTCATGCAATGTTTCTATCGTTTCAAGCCGTTTTCCGATGCTGCTGGCACGATCCATATCACTTTTAAACTGCTCATCCAATGTATTGACCGAAACCGAAACTTTCAGATTTTTACACTGTTTCAATAAATCAATGTCCCTTAAGATCAGTTGGGATTTCGTTGAGATATTCAGTTCACAATCTATGGAAATCAACTGCTCCAATATCTTCCGTGTATTTTCGTATTTTTCCTCAAATGGGTTGTAACAGTCCGTTACGGATGACAGGAATACTGACTTTCCCTGCAGTTTCTTTTTGCTTATCGGCTTGTCACACCGCTTAATGTCAATAAAGCTCCCCCATGGCTCGCTATGGTTCGTAAACCGCTTCATAAAACAGGCATAACAGTACCTGCACCCATGAGGGCAGC
>CAQBGY010000434.1:1118-3934 GCA_948759685.1 uncultured Eubacterium sp. | reverse complement strand
ACTTTAATTATTTTATTTTCATCAACATGATTCAGCGCGTTACTTAAATAATTCGTAATTACCTCTTCTATCTGGAACTCATCTGCCCACACAAAAACCTCTTCATCACAGGTAAATTGTATTTTTACATCCTTCTGCTGTGCCTGAAGTTTCATAGAAGATATTACACCATAGATAACCGAAATAAGATTAAACCTCTCCATATTTACGTGAGAATCTCCAAACTCTAATTGATTTAAAGTAAGAAGACTCTTAACCATTTTGTTCATCTTATTTGCCTCATCAATGATAACATCACAATAATACTGCATATCTTCCGGGTTATCTGTTATCCCCTCCTGAAGACCTTCTGCATATCCCTGAATTAATGCAATCGGTGTTTTTAGTTCATGAGATACATTGGAGATAAACTCTTTTCGCATCTCATCTACTTCTTCTTTTTTCTCAATGTCCTTCTGCAGTTCAATATTGGCGGATTTCAAATCGGAAATTGCCTTTTCCAATTTTTCTGACATGTCATTCATACTATTTCCAAGAATTCCTAATTCATCATTATGATGTCCCGTATATCTTGCCTCAAAATCCAACTCAGACATTTTTTTCGATATATCAGCCAACTGTAACAATGGTTTTGTATACCTACTGGTAACAATTAGTATAACGATCGTAGCAATAATAATTGCTATTATACCTATCCATAAATAAAAATTGTTAGATATACTGATACTCTCCTTAAAACTTTCCACGGACATCCGCACGATTGATGAAACTCCATTGTCAAAAGTACTAAACAACTCATAATACTTATCAGTAGACGATTTATCCACCGTGGAATGTATCTGATATCCTTCCCCGGACTCTATTAAAACAGTTTCTCCTCCCTGTTCTGTACTTCTGCCAAATATCATATCACGCCATATATCGGTAAGTTTCTGTCCCGCACCATATTCATAAATCGCATTTCCGCTCTCGTTTACAACAATCATTGTGACTCCGGAAGTTTCACATACACGATTTAATTTGTCAACACTGAATGGACTTGAAATCGTACTGTCATTTTTTACAATATCTCTTAAATTGTAATATACATTTTTAATTGATACCTGTTTCGTACTGCTGTAATACCGCTCCATAAAAAGGCTGCTGTATATTACCACAGAAGCCATAGATACTGTCATAATTGTAATAATAAGTGCTGCCATTTTATAGCGGATTGATTTTCTCATTTAATTTACCTCGAACTTATATCCCATTCCCCAAATTGTCAAAATGTATTTTCCACATTCACCCAACTTGCTTCTCAACTTTTTCACATGAGTGTCTATAGTTCTGGCATCTCCAAAGTAATCATAATTCCAGACATTATTTAAAATATTTTCTCTGGATAATGCAATTCCTTTGTTCTGAACAAAATAAGTCAGTAACTCAAACTCTTTGAAACTCAAATCTACGATTTCACCTTTAACCATTACAAGGTGTGCCGCTTTGTTAATTTCAATATCACCTGCCATCACAATTTCATTCTGATCAACATTGCTGGTTCTTCTAAGCAATGCATCCACTCTGGCTACAAGAATTCTTGGACTAAAAGGTTTTGAAATATATTCATCCACACCCAATTCAAAACCTAACAGTTCATCACTTTCTTCTCCTTTTGCAGTAAGCATAATGATAGGTACTTTTGAGACTTTTCTAATTTCACGACATACTTCCCATCCGTCCATTTTTGGCATCATTACGTCTAAGATAATCAAATCAAAATCATTATGTTCCACAAACAAATCAATTGCTTCTTCACCATTCTCCGCCTCAATTACTTTATACTGTTTTCTTGTCAGAAAATCTTTTACCAGCTTTCTCATTCTATCTTCATCATCTACTACTAAAATTTTCAATTCCGGCATAAGAACCTCCTCGTTTACTAAAATCTATTATATTTTATTTATTATAATTTAACAATAAGATGTGTAGATTTCATGAACAAGTATGTTCATTCAAAAAAGTATTACACGAAATATCACACAAAGAAAAAGAACCCCTTTAATCAAAGGAGTTCAAGAGTGGACTAGATGGGAGTCGAACCCATGTCCAAAAACCCTTCCACTGTTCTTCTACTATCATAGTCCGTTCTTTCACATTCCCTCAGAATAACGGAAACGAACATCCTTTATTCCTTGGTAGCTTCATATTGCTTCTACATACGCAAAGCTTTGTATATAGAGTTCCCTACGAAAGTCGATGCCAGCGAACAAGCTGTAGGAGACTTATTCGTGACAGCTGCAACTAGGCAGCGTAAGCTAAATTATCTTCAGCGTTTAATTTTAATTTTGTGATTTAACGCATCACCTGCGGATAGCTTCACCAGATTCCAAGTCCCTGTCGAAACCAGTACTAGCCCTTACTGGATTTAATTATGTAAACAGTATATTAAACCTTTTAAATAAAAAAGTCAACAATGTTTTCGTAATTTTTTTCGCATAAAATGCATACAATATATTATATGCTGGAAAGGAGCCTTACATGTCAAAAAATTATAATAAATTTGTCTTATTTGGTATTATTTTTACATTTATTCTCGGAACACTTCTCCACTTTGTTTATGAATGGTCAGGTTCTAATGTAATTGTAGGAATTTTTTCTCCCGTGAATGAAAGTGTTTGGGAACATCTGAAACTTTTATATTTTCCAATGAGCCTCTGGCTTCTTTTAGGATACTCCAAATTCGGAAAAAACAACTGCAATTATCTTTTTTCTGCCATTATAGGATTTCTATGTGGAGCTGTTTCCATTCCACTGCTATTTTACCTATATACATT
>CAQBGY010000434.1:721-1108 GCA_948759685.1 uncultured Eubacterium sp. | reverse complement strand
TAGGTAAAATAGCAGTGGAATGGAAACAGCTCCACATAGAAATCCTATATACATTTTTCACTCAAAAAAGTATTCTCATAGTTGATATTATAATTTTTATCATCGGAATATGCATCAGTTTTCTTGTCATGGCTTTTATCTATAAAAACTACGCATTTCGATGCAGACCTGTAAAATTACTATTAATATGGGAACTGATATTTGTATTATTTGTTATATTTACAATTTTCCCACCAGACTTTTTCCTTTTCAAATCCTAATCGCATATTATTAAAAAATGAGTGTAGTTCATAACAAAAAAGGAACTTTTTTGAAGCACCCTCCAAATGTTAGACAATAAGCTAATCTTTGGAGATACACTCATTTTTTAATAATATGCGATTAGGA
>CAQBGY010000434.1:0-711 GCA_948759685.1 uncultured Eubacterium sp. | reverse complement strand
ATATAAATATAAAGTTTAATCTTTACTTCTTCTATTGTGAATATTCAGACTTATTTCAGTCTGTTCTACACTATTTATCTGCTTTCGCCTTCTTTGCCTCTAATGCTTTATCTGTAGGTCTTACCATTAACAGACAGATTAACATTGCTACAATATAAAGTGCGATTGTTGCATATAATACATATTGATATCCTGTTGGATTTACTACTATTTGTTCTCCATGACTCATGATTGTCTTTGGTTCGCCAAAATGCTCTACAATCCAGTTAGCAAGCTGATTTCCCGTAAGTCCGGCAAATCCCCATGCTGACAATGTAATACCATGAATAGCACTGATACTTCCCATTCCGTAATGGTCAGATAACAATGTCGGTACATTCGAAAATCCACCGCCATATCCTGCATTGACTACAAAAATCAACGCAAGTACAAGTACAACAAGGAACATATTTCCTTCACCATTCTTTATACCGCCTGTTAACATTACTGCAGCTGTAAATATAATAGAAAGTGCAAATATAATTTTATAGATTGTATTTCTATCTTTCATCTTGTCTGCCCATGCAGAAAATCCAAGACGTCCACCAGCATTAAACACTGCAGAAACTGTAGAAATAACACCTACAATACCGGCAAGTCCAATACACTTCACAATCATTCTTTCAGTGATTAAGACAAAGCCCATTTCAAATTATGTTGGTATATGGTTAA
>CAQBGY010000433.1 GCA_948759685.1 uncultured Eubacterium sp. | reverse complement strand
GGAATGACAGGCACAACAACCAGATAAGGGTGACAAAAAGCGGCATGGTCTATCTCTCGGAGGATATCGTCGGCTCGGAGCAGCTTGAGGATGTTGCGTTAAGTTTTGAAACATTCAGTGCGCATAACGGGTATGTTGGCGTGAAGGCTGCGGAGGACAACAGCCATGTTATCCCATTATACTATGCGCTGATCGGCAACTGGGTGGATGGGTGCAGGCATAAATATATAGACAATTATTAGATTTTTGATTAAGGAAATACACAGCGGCAGGGCAGTTATGAACCTATTGAGTATAGGTTTGTAGCTGCCTTTTTTGCGTTGCGGGGATTTTGGATGGAGGGCTGCATGAATGTATTTGAAGCGATAAGGGAAAACGGCATTACCGCAAGGCAGGCGGCGGAGCATTGCGGGATAAAAATAAACCGCAGCGGCATGGCGGTCTGCCCGTTCCATAAGGACAAAAATCCGAGCATGAAGATAGACAGCCGCTATTACTGTTTCGGGTGCGGGGAAAAGGGAGATGCCATTGATTTTGTGGCAAAGTTTTACGGGCTTGGGAAGAAAGAAGCGGCGTTGCGGATAGCGTCGGATTTCGGTATCAGTTTTGAAGATAACAGGGGCAGGAAGCCGCCGCCAAAGCGCAAGCGGAAGCTGTCACCGGAGCAGAGGTTTGAGAGGGCGGAAAAGAAGTGTTTCCGTGTGCTTTCCGATTACCTGTGCTGTTTAAGGCAGTGGAAAGAACAGTATGCGCCGCAGGAGCCGGATGGGGAATGGAACCCGTTATTCTGTGAAGCATTGGAAAAGAAAGACTATATTGAGTATCTGCTTGATGTGTTATTGTACGCTCCGCTATCGGAGCGTGTGCAGTTAGTAGCGGATTATGGAGAGGAAGTGTTGAAAATTGAAAGAAGACTGGAACAGTGTGCCGCCGGAGCAGAGGGCGGCGCTGGAAAAGACAATGGAGAAAATGGAGCAGGCGTCACAGCCGGAAACATGGTTTGACGGGAGCAAAGTCAATGACGTGCTTTTCTGTGAGGATTTCCTCGCAGGACACCCTATGAAGTGCATACACGGCACTTTTTTTGACATAAACGGGGCAGTCGGGGATGCGGAGCAGATTAAGGCGGAGATTTACTACAAGATTGCGCCGTATGTCACATCAGGCATTGCAAAAAAGGCGACAACGCTCCTGGATGCGCTGCGGATCAGGTGCTACTCCCCGCCGATACCCTACCAGACAGACCGTATCCATGTGGCGAACGGAACCTATTTCCTGTCGGGGGATTTCTCCGCACAGAAAGAATTCTGCATGAACAGGCTCCCGGTGCGGTATGCGCCGGATGCGCCTGAGCCCTCACAGTGGCTTTCCTTTGTAGGGCAGCTATTGGAGCCGGAGGACATCATCACGTTGCAGGAATTTATGGGATATGTGCTGCAGCCGACTACCAAAGGGCAGAAAATGATGATTGTCATAGGGAAAGGCGGGGAAGGCAAGTCGCGCATCGGCAGGGTGCTGAGGGCATTGCTCGGTGACAGCATGAACACGGGCAGCATACAGAAGGTGGAAGTTGACCGCTTCGCACGGGCAGACCTTGAATGGAAACTCCTGATGCTTGACGATGACATGAAGCTGGAGGCATTGCCGCAGACGAACAACATCAAATCCATAGTGACACTGGAAGATAAAACGGATTTGGAGCGCAAGGGCAGGCAGAGCGAGCAGGGGTATCTGTGCGTGAGGTTCATCTGTTTCGGGAACGGCAACCTCGGTTCATTGTATGACCGTTCCTACGGCTTTTTCCGCAGGCAGATTGTCCTTACAGTCAAGGAACGCAGGCCAGACAGGGAAGATGACCCGTTCCTCGGCGAGAAGCTGATTGCTGAAGCGGAGGGGATATTCCTATGGTGCCTTGAGGGGCTGCACCGCCTGATTGACAACGGGTACAGATTCACGATAAGCAAAAGGGCGGAGGACAACCTGACAAAAGCCATGCAGGACGGGAACAACATCATTGTATTCATGCAGTCGGAGGGCTATATCAGGCTTGAGAAGGGCACACACGCCACGTCAAAGCAGCTTTACGGCGCATACAGCCAGTGGTGCGAGGACAACCTTGAAAAGCCTTTGGGGGAGCGCAGTTTCTCCAACTTTTTACGGCAGAATGAGGATAAATACAAACTGGCTTATACCAATAATATTGCACTCGGAAACGGAAAGACCGCAAGAGGGTTCAAGGGTATCCATGTAAAAGTGCGCACAGGGGAAAGGCATTAAGACGCAACGGACGCTTAGACGTGTAAATCGCCAAATCCTTTTTATATATATACATACGGCTATGGGGGATTCCCTGTTATATATATAAATACTTTTAAATTTAAAATAGAAAAAGAAGTGTCTTAGCGTATAAAGCTGGGAAATACAAGGGTTCGAGCGCATTTTGGAAGCGTCTATATTACGTCCTTTCAAAGCGTCTGTTATCCGGCAGAGTAATTTTACACCTTGCCGGGCTTTTATTTTTCAGGGCAGGACGCAGAAAGCGTCTGGAATTGAATTGATTGGAGGGAATATATTGAATAAAACAAAACTTATCGTGACAAGGGTATTTGACAGCAGGAGAACGCCGCAGGATGCGTTTGTAAGGGCAATATTAAATTCCGACAAAGAGGAAAAGTGCTTGCAAGCACCGGGGGATTCCGATATAATAGAAACTGGAGAACCACTTTGCAGTTCACCAGCTTTTTCCGGGAAGGGAGAAGCGAATGGGTAGGACTACATACAAAACAGCACCAAAAGGCGGGTTATATACCCGATTGTCCGTTGATGACGGCATCACGGACAGGGAAAGCAATTCCATAACGAGCCAGAAACAGATGCTCATGCAGTACGCACAGTACCACGGGATAGAGGTCGTGGAAACCTACGTTGACGACGGTTGGAGCGGTACGAATTTTGAAAGGCCGGATTTTAAGCGCATGATTGAGGATATTGAAAGCGGGAAAATCAACACGGTCATCACAAAAGACCTCTCACGTCTTGGGCGTGACTATTTGCAGACAGGGTACTATACCGAAGTGTATTTCCCTGGTAAAAAAGTACGCTACATTGCAATCAGTGACGGGATTGACACCTCTATGGGGTACAATGAGATGGCTCCGTTCAAGAACCTGTTTAACGATTTTTATGCACGGGATATTTCAAAGAAAATCCGCAGCACCATGACCACGAAGGCAAGGGCGGGCATCTACCACAGCACAGTGCCGCCGTTCGGCTACCGGAAATCGCCGGAGGATAGCCACAAGCTGATACCGGATGCTGAAACAGCGCCGATTGTACGGCGTATGTATGAGCTTGCCGTGCAGGGCAAAGGCTACAAGGCAATCGGCAACGTGCTGAAAAATGAACGCATACCGATACCCGCATACTGGCACCATGTAAGGGGAGAGCGGACGTGGACACGCTTTAAAGGCGAGGGCGACATATCCAACTATATCTGGAATGAAACAACGATAAAGTGGATACTTTCGCATGAGGTCTACATCGGGAGCCTTGTGGCACAGAAACAGTCAAAGCTGTTCAAGGTCGGCAAAAACTATGTAAAGCCCAAAGACGAGTGGGTTGTGGTAAAGGACATATTTGAGCCGATTGTGGATTTGGAACTGTGGGAGCGTGTGCAGGAAGTCAACGGGAAGCGCAGGCGTATGTGCAAGGCAAAAAGGGAGCCGAGTATCTTTTCCGGCATCGCCTACTGCCCCGATTGCGGCAGGCGCATTTCATTCTTCCCTGAACGGACAAGCAAAAACAATCCTGAAAAGACGTATTTCGGCTCATGCCAGAACTACAAGGCGAACGGGCCGGACGGATGCACTCCACACCGCATTAAAGAGCAGGACTTGTACGATATTGTCCTCAAAGACATAAGGGAATGGGCAGCAATGGCACT